>NZ_JCAMOP010000025.1:0-135281 GCF_059512345.1 Bradyrhizobium sp. Unk1 | reverse complement strand
TACTCGGACATGTCGAGGCGGACCATCGCGGTCTCGTCGTTGAACAGGTACTCCGCGAGCGCCTTGGTCAGCTCGGTTTTTCCGACGCCGGTGGGGCCCAAAAACATGAACGAGCCCATCGGCCGGTTCGGATCCTGCAAGCCCGCGCGCGAGCGGCGCACGGCGGTCGCTACCACATGCACGGCCTCGGCCTGGCCCACCACGCGCTGGCTGAGTTGCTCCTCCATCCTGAGGAGCTTCTCCTTCTCACCCTCGAGCATCTTGTCCACGGGCACGCCGGTCCAGCGCGACACCACCTGCGCGATGTGGTTGGCGGTCACAGCCTCCTCCACCGTGGCGCCCGCATTCTCGTTGGCCTCGATCTCGGCGAGCTGCTTTTCCAGCGCCGGAATCTTGCCATAGGCAAGCTCGCCGGCCTTCTGGAATTCGCCGCGCCGCTGCGCATTGGCAAGCTCGACCCGAAGCGCATCGAGTTCGCTCTTGAGCTTCTGGGCGTTGGAGAGCTTGTTCTTCTCCGCGCTCCAGCGCGCGGTCAGCGCCGCAGATTTCTCCTCGATATCGGCAAGCTCCTTCTCCAGCGCCTGAAGCCGCGTCTTGGAGCCAAGATCGCTCTCCTTCTTCAGCGCTTCCTGCTCGATCTTGAGCCGGATGATCTCGCGGTCGAGCGTATCCAGCTCTTCAGGCTTGGAATCGACCTGCATCTTTAGCCGCGCAGCCGCCTCGTCCATCAGGTCGATAGCCTTGTCGGGCAGGAAACGGTCGGTGATGTAGCGGTTGGACAGGGTCGTGGCCGCAACAAGCGCGGAATCGGTGATCCGAACGCCATGGTGCTGTTCGTACTTGTCCTTCAACCCGCGCAGGATCGAGATGGTGTCCTCGACGCTGGGCTCGCTGACGAAGATCGGCTGGAAGCGCCGTGCAAGTGCCGCATCCTTCTCGACATGCTTGCGGTATTCGTCGAGCGTAGTCGCGCCGATGCAGTGCAACTCGCCGCGGGCGAGCGCGGGCTTGAGCAGGTTGGAGGCATCCATTGCGCCGTCGGCCTTGCCGGCGCCGATCAGCGTGTGCATCTCGTCGATGAACAGGATGAAATTGCCGTTGCTCGCGGTGACCTCCTGGAGCAGGGCCTTCAGCCGCTCCTCGAACTCACCGCGGTATTTTGCACCGGCGATCAGCGCACCGAGGTCGAGCGACAGCAGCTTCTTGTCGTGAAGGCTCTCCGGCACGTCGCCGTTGATGATGCGTAGCGCGAGGCCTTCGGCGATCGCCGTCTTGCCAACGCCGGGCTCGCCAATCAGGACGGGATTATTCTTCGTCCGGCGCGAGAGCACTTGAATCGTGCGGCGAATTTCCTCATCGCGGCCGATGACCGGGTCGAGCTTGCCGTCGCGCGCGGCCTGGGTCAGGTCGCGGGCATATTTCTTCAGCGCGTCATAGGCATTCTCGGCCGTCGCGGAATCCGCAGTGCGGCCCTTTCGCAAGGATTCGATCGCAGCATTTAGGTTCTGCGCAGTAACGCCGCCATTCGCCAGTAGCCGGCCGGCCTCGCTATTCTTGTCGATGGCGAGCCCGAGCAAAAGCCGCTCAACCGTGACAAAGCTGTCACCGGCCTTCTCGGCTGCCTTTTCAGCCGCGTCGAACGCTCGCGCCAGTTCGGGTGCAAGATAAACCTGCCCGGCACCGCCCCCGGAGACCTTTGGCACCTTGTTCAGGGCATCCTCGGTCGCCTTCAGGATTGCACGGGAATTGCCGCCGGCGCGGTCGATCAGACCGCCAGCAAGGCCCTCGCTGTCATCAAGCAGGACCTTCAGCAGATGCAGGGTCGAAAACTGCTGATGACCTTCGCGCATCGCCAGCGACTGCGCGGATTGGATGAAGCCGCGCGAGCGCTCGGTATAGTGCTCAATATTCATCGTCGTCTTCCTTCGGCGTGCCGCTCCGCCCCCGAAGTGCGGTCAGCAAAAAGGAGGGTACCGGTTTTTCGTTCGATCGCGATCAAAGTATTGAAGATCCACGATCTGCTCGCCAACCGCACGCCGCTTAGCGAATTATGCGCAAAGGCACGCATACCGCATGTTCTTTGGGTTTCGGCAAGCTCGCACTGACATTCGTCAACTCGCCAAGCGGCTTTCATCGCCGACGCTGGCGCCTACTGCGACAGTTGACGCTCAATATCGCCGAAACCACCACGCCCGTCGCGCGGCGGCCGTCGAGCTGAAGCTGCTTAAGCTTTGCAATTGGATTAACACTGAGAGAAACGGAGAGCGGCGCGCCATTGCGCGTCAGTTAAAGATGGCGATACTTTGCAAGCATCTCTCGGCAATCCCTGACTTTATTCCGAGCGCCTTTGGGGTGCGAAGAATATGCCTGAAGTCGGGCGACCCTGGTTGCATCCTCGGATTTTCTGCACCTGGGACCCTGGGACCATGTCGGTTGCTGCGACCAGTCGACAGATCGGCACGCAACAAAAACACTTTCACGCGACAAGACACCCGATCATCGAAGCCTTTGATCCACCGGAAGGGTGGGGCTGGTGGTATGTCGACGAAGTGACGTTTGATCTTTCGGGCCGACAGACACCGCCTTTGGCGCCCATTCCGCAATCTTACTGTGGTGCCGCAAGGCGACTGGACGTTGACGCGTCGGCCGCGAGCCGAGCCCTGAACCGCGACAGGCATGGCGCAGTGCGGCTTATGGACGATCCAGCGACCTCGGCAGGCGTGCCAAACGCCACCACATGACCGCCTTCGTCACCTGCACCCGGGCCGATATCCATGACCCAGTCGCTGCCGGCGGCAACGCGCATGTCATGCTCCACCACGATGACGGTGTTGCCGGATTCGACCAGCCCGTCGAGTTGTGCGATGAGCTTCTCGACGTCAGCCGGGTGTAGTCCCGTGGTGGGCTCGTCAAGGACGTAGAGCGTTTGGCCACGTTGCGTCCGCTGCAACTCGGTGGCAAGCTTGATTCGCTGGGCCTCGCCGCCGGAAAGCTCCGTCGCCGGCTGGCCAAGTCGCAGATAGCCGAGGCCAACCTGCCGCAGCACATCGAGGGACCGGCGTACCTGCGCCTCCTCAGCAAAGAACGCGAAGGCGGCATCGACCGTCATTCCCAGTACGGCGGCGATGTTCTTGCCGCGGTATTCTATTTCAAGGGTTTTAGCGTTGTAGCGAGCGCCATGACAGCTTGGGCACGGTGCATACACACTGGGCAGGAACAGCAATTCAACGCAAACAAAGCCTTCGCCCTCGCAGGTCTCGCAGCGGCCTTTGGCAACATTGAAGGAAAAGCGTCCAGTGTCATAGTGACGGGCGCGCGCCGACTTGGTGGCCGCGAAGATCTTGCGAACGTAATCGAACAGCCCTGTGTACGTCGCGAGGTTGGACCGTGGCGTGCGTCCGATCGCCTTCTGATCGACGACCACCAATCGCTTGACACCCTCCATTTCGCTTGCGATCCGGCCGCCGAGTGTGGTCACGACGGTCCGCTCGAGTTCGTCGCCTTCATCGTCGATCGACGGTAAGGGATGGCCTAGCTTACTTGCAATCAATTCCACCAGGACTTGGCTCACCAGGCTCGACTTGCCCGAGCCGGAAACGCCAGTCACGGTGGTGAATACTCCCAACGGAAAATCGACATCGAGTTCATGGAGGTTGTTGCGACTGGCGCCACGCACTCGCAGCCAGCCCTTGGGCAAGCGCGGCGTACGGTTTGACACGATGTGGTCGCCGAACAGGTAACGGCGGGTTTGCGATTCCTCTACCTGCTTGAACCCTTGTAGAGGACCGCTGTAGAGGACATGGCCGCCGAGTTCGCCGGCGCCAGGCCCGACGTCGACAACCCAATCCGCATACCGGATCACATCGATCTCGTGTTCGACCACGAAAAGCGAGTTGCCGGAGGCTTTCAACCGTGCGAGCGCCGTCAACAGCGCCTCGGTGTCCGCGGGATGAAGTCCGGCGGACGGCTCGTCGAGCACATAGACGACGCCGAACAGATTGGAACGCACTTGGGTTGCCAGTCGCAGGCGCTGCAGTTCGCCCGGAGAGAGCGTCGGGGTACTCCGCTCCAGCGAAAGATAGCCCAGTCCGAGGTCAAGCAGAACCGTGAGGCGGCCACCGAAGTCCTCGGCGATCCGCTGCACCACCAAAGCCTTCTCCGGATGCTGCGCCTTAAGCTTGGTCAGTGCAGGGGCGGTGGCCTCCGCATAGGGACGCAAGAGGTCAGCGAGCTTGGCCAACGGGATCCTGGAGATATCGGCAATGTCCAAGCCGGCGAATTTGACGGACAGCGATTCGCGGCGAAGCCGCTTGCCATGACAGAGCGGGCATTCGGTACTTACCATGTGGCGCGATACTCGCTTTTTGATTGACGCGCTTTCAGTGGTAGCAAAGGTGTTCAGCACATATCGCCTGGCGCTGGAGAAATTGCCCCGGTAACTGGGCTCCTCCCTGCGTTTGATGGCCCTTCGCACCTCGTTCGCGTCATACCCGATGTAAACCGGGACCACCGGTTGCTCGTCGGTATATAGGATCCAGTCGCGGGCCTTTTTCGGTAATTCGCGCCACGGACGATCGACGTCATAACCGAGCGAAATCAGCATGTCGCGCAGGTTGCCGCCATGCCAGGCGGGCGGCCAGGCTGCAATCGCGCGCTCGCGAATGCTTTTGGAATTATCCGGCACCATGGAGCGTTCGGTCACCTCGTAGACCCGACCGAGCCCATGGCATCGAGGACAGGCTCCAGCCGGCGTATTGGGCGAAAAAGCCTCGGCATCGAGATGCGCCTGGTGCCGTGAATAATCACCGGCGCGCGAGTATAGCATTCGAAGCAGGTTGGACAACGTCGTCACGCTGCCGACGGAAGAGCGCGTGGTGGGCGACCCGCGCTGCTGCTGCAGGGCCACGGCCGGCGGCAAGCCATCGATTTCATCAACCTCTGGAACCGCCATCTGATGAAACAAACGCCGCGCATAAGGCGAGACGGATTCGAGATACCGCCGCTGCGCCTCCGCGTAGAGCGTTCCAAAGGCCAGTGACGATTTGCCCGAGCCGGAGACGCCGGTAAACACCACCAGGGCATCGCGGGGAATTTCGAGATCGATATTCTTCAAATTATGCTCGCGTGCTCCACGCACGCGGACGAAGCCGCGCAGATCCTCTCCCGCGGCGCTTAGAGAAGGAGGCTTGTTGATTTCTAACATCTACACGAGCCGATCCGAGGAAAACGCTTGACGGCCGAGTGGAGTTCCGTCCCAAACAGGACGCACTCGACCAGATGCTCGGGCTCCTGTGACGAGCCATTCGGCCGCATTGCGACGAAAATATCGGCGGTGCGGGTTTCGCATGCGAAGATCTCGCCCATCGTGTCGCCGAGCGCCTCGAACCACCGCAACTCGACTGGCTTCTGCAGCCGCGCCAGTTGCTGCCGGGGCTCGGCTTCGAGTTCGTCGCTCACGGCGCGCCTTATCAACGAGCCGGGCCGCTTCGGCTGCGGACACGCTGTGGCCTTCGGCAGGGATCCGGCGGCAGAAACAGGCCAACGACGGGGTGACCAGTCCGCGTCGTCGGCCCGCGTGCCGTCCAGGCGTACCATCACGTTCTTGATCATCACCACCTCCGCCGTGCCGCCAGGAATGCAAAGGAGTGTTGATCCGGCGAGCCCTCTTGTCATTGACGATGGTCAAGAAGCGACGGCAGCTCTGCGACAAACATGGGCTTGAAGCTTCGTCGGGCTAGGCCCGATAGGACTGGCTTGGTCCGGTTCGCGACTGCACCTCGCGGATAAAATCCTGCGGGCTCGTGAAGAACGAGTTCTCGATCAAGACGCCGCCGATGAGGACCATAGGGTGCGTTCGCAAAATATCGATGGCATGGGGCGCCGTCAGCAGATTGACGTCGAAGGTGCAAATCACCGGGTCGTCGTAATTTGGCAGAACGCTATTGAGCCGCATCTCGTATTCGGCCCATTCGATGCCGCTCTTCCAATCGTCCACGGCCATCTCGGCGTGCGCGATCATCCGCGTCAACGGGAAGCCGAGCCCGGTGCCGGCTTTCAGGGCCTCCTGGATCAGGACGAGCATGGCGTCCTTGTCGAAACGTCCGGTCTTGAGATAGGTGTCCTCCGGCAGCGCGACTTCGAGCTGACGGCTTTTCATCGTCTTCTCCACGTCGACGCCGGCGGTGCGCATCCAATTGAGGTGATCCTCCCTGTGCTGAGAAGGGAGGACATGAAACGCGCGCTGGCCGCAGTTGATGCCGTCGCAAATGAACGGCAGCAACGCGTCGTATTCCTCCACTGCCGAGCTGAAGAACGCGCAGACATGCCGGTGCTCGCGAAGCATGGATCGTCCAAAAGGAATAGGCTCGGCAGTTGAATTCATGTCAGCCTCCCGGTTGAGAGTGCTCCGGGACCTGCTTGCCGTGAAAATGCTGGCTCGGCACCAGGCCCTCTCGCTGCTCCAGGCTATCCGCGACCTGGACGGCGAGCCGATCCAGCCGAGCATGATCGAACTCGCTCTCTATCTGCGGTTCGCGAAAGTGTGTTGTGAATACGCCCCAGAGGTGGCCGTTACTGCTGATGAGCGGCGTCGATTGTACGGCAGCAATGCCGCCGGCACGCAGCATATCGAGTTCGCGCGTGCCTATAAACAGGTAACTCGTTGAGACGTCCTCGACAAACACACGCATGCGCCGCATGAGCGCGACAGCGCACGTGGTGTTAGTGTCGCGGCGCACAACGCCGAAAAAAGTCAGGGCTTCGGTCGAGAATCCGCGGCTGGCAACAATTGTCAGGCAGTCGGCTCTTTCGTCGAAGCGCTGAAGGGTGCCCATGTCGGCACCCGCTATGCCGATCGCGATATCGAGGACCCGCAGCAGGTCCGCACCGACATCCTTGGAATTTCTCAGCCGCTGCAGGACGGCGATTTGTTGCCCAGTTGCAGCGTCGAGCGGCTCCTCGAGGTTTGCCATCGCCTTTGCTCCGCTGGCCGTGCCGCGGCAACATTGTCGCGGCCAAACGATGCGGAAATGTAAGGGTAGATAGTGGCCAAGCAGATTAAGTAATTCTACGTAATCATTTTGCTACGCCTGCCAGCGAAATCCGACGGTAATCAAAGCGCGTTTTTGCGACACCTTGCTGGTCAGTCCCCCGTGACCGCCCCATTCCCGTCCAGTGAGGTTTTCTAAGAAGAGATTTGCCTGTCCGTTAGGAACTAAGGCTCGCTAATCCGGATTAGCAGAGCTAATATTTCTCATCACTGAGTAGCTGATGGCTTCAGTGGCTGAGAGACGCTCCTGCGCTCCCGCCGAACGGGGAGCCTCGTCATGTTCCAGTGCGCCAATCGCATTTTCAACGTACTCCCGCAAGAGGTCTTTGCCGGCATTAAGCCGCACCTCCAGCCCGTGAAGCTGTCCTTTGCAGAGGTGGTCGCCGGAACCGATCAGTCGATAGCACAAGTGTACTTCCCCTTCAGCGGTCGTGTTGTGGACTGGATCGGGCGACATGCCTTGGGTCGATAAGCTTACCGAGCCGCAAGAGCTCAGGCGCTGCATCCGCGATCTCGTCGCGCTTTCGACGCTGCCGGCAATCTGGAAAGATTACAATTCGCGGCAGATCGCCGACAGCGCGGCGGCCGCTTTGCTTTCGATGCTCAATGCCGACGTCATTTACGTGACTGTGCCGGGGCTGCGCGACGAACCGGTGGCCGACGTGATGCGCACGAGCCAAGCGGTATCCATCGGATCGTCTGGTCACATTGAACGCATCCTCCGCGGTGCATCGCGCGGAAGACGCGAGCAGATATCCGCGATCGACAACCCGCTAGGGAAGGGAACGTTACGGATCGTGGCGGCGCCGATGGGCTTTGGCGGAGACGCCGGGATGGTCGCAGGTTCCGTCAATCCGCAATTTCCAAGCGAGACGGACCGGCTCCTTCTAGGAATTGCGGCGAACCATGTAACGCTCGCTATCCAACGCTGGCACGCGGAGGCCGAGCAACGGCGTCTGGCGACCGTGATCGAGCGGTCGTCCGAGTTCATTGGTTTCGCCGATCTAGACGGCACGCCGCAATATCTCAATAAGGCGGCCATCGACCTGCTCGGGCTTTCCGGCACTGAGGAAGTGCAGCGGCTTAATATCTTCGATTTCATGGCTCCCGATGAGCGGACTCGGGCGCATTGCGAGTTGCTTCCGATGGTGATGGGAACCGGACGCTGGCTCGGCGAGCTCAACTTCCGCCACTTCCAAACTGGAGAAGTCATTCCCTTCCTGGTAGATTGGTTCCGCATCGACGACTCGCGCACGGACCGGCCTACGAACATGGCGACCGTCAGCCGCGATCTGAGGCATCAGAAAAAGCTCGAGAGTGATCTTCGACGCCTCAACGAGTCGTTGGAGCAGCGGGTGGCGGAACGGACATCGGAATTGGCGGAAGCGCTCGAGCGACTGACGCTCGAAGCCGAGGAGCGGCTGTGCGCGGATGTCCGCGCGCAGCAGCTACAGGCGGAGCTCCATCATGCGTCGCGGCTCAGCACAGCGGGTCAGATGGCCGGCGCGTTGGCGCATGAATTGAACCAACCGCTGACCGCGTTCACCAATTCGGTCAACGCTGTGCACCGGATGATGGCCAACGGGCCTCCCGCTCCCCAAAGGGTCGCTACTGTACGCGATGTCCTTGGCGAAGCCGCCGATCAGGCGCTTCGCGCCGGCGAGATCATTCGGAGGCTGCGAGAGTTCGTTACGCGCGGCGAGACGGAAATGCGGATCGAAAACCTGCCTGCCCTGATCCGTGAAGCCAATGATCTTGCCTCAGCGGGAACCGGACCACACGGCGTGCAGGTCCGGCTGAGCTTCGATCCGCGCGCCGAGGCAGTATTTGCGAACCGAATTCAACTGCAGCAGGTCATGCTTAACCTGATACGCAATGCGCACGAGGCGATGGCGCAGAGCGAGCGGCGCGACTTGGAAGTGGTCACTGCCCGTCTCGATGACAAGTCGATTGAGATCGCTGTAGCAGATCGTGGCTCGGGCCTGCCGGACAATATTGTCGAACACCTCTTCGAGCCATTCCACACCACAAAAATCGATGGCATGGGACTGGGACTTTCGATCTGCCGCTCGATCGTCGAGGCCCATCGCGGAAAGCTGGGGTATGAGCCCAATTGCGGCGGCGGAGCAATCTTTCGTGTGACGCTGCCCGTCCCGCTGGAACGATGAGTCGATCGATGGCAGCCGAACGGTACATTTACGTAATTGATGACGACCCGGCGATCCGCCGATCGTTGGAGCGGCTGCTTGATGCGGTCGGTTTCCAGGTGGCGTCGTATGCAACGCCAAATGCGTTCCTCGACGTCGCGGGCAGCTTACTCGGGGGCTGCGTCCTGCTGGATCTTCGTATGCCGGAGATGGACGGCTTCGAGGTTCATGCTCGCCTTCGGCTGATAAACCCGAACTTGCCGGTCATTGTGGTGACGGCTCAAGGCGACGTGCAGACCGCGGTCCGAGCGATGAAGGCGGGAGCTGTGGACTTCATCGAAAAGCCCTACAGCGACGACGCCCTGATAGCGGCGATTGAGTCCGCGCTGAAGACCAGCGCCGCGGAGGGACGGACCGATGATATTGCTATGGCGGCGGCATTAATCGATACGCTCAGCCCACGGGAGCGGCAGGTTCTTGAGGCGCTCGTGGCCGGGCAGCAAAACAAGGTGATCGCATTCGATCTTGGTATCAGTGTGCGCACGGTCGAGGTTCACCGCTCACGTATGATGGACCGGCTGCGCGTGCGTCAGTTCGCCGAGGCTGTCCGGCTTTTGGTCCTCGCGAGCTTTGCGGAGCGGGCGTGAGCGGATATCTGGTGGGATGGAGATGCCCGCACGAGCACATCGTCATGCTTGCCATCCTCAAGCGCTTCCCGGTCAATGATTGGATGACGGATTCTACAACTGTGGTTTGGATCTCTGGCGTGCGCACCCGCGCATGGCGGACCATTTTGTTGTAACAGCCGCTGACCTAGCTTGTCGGAATGAAGAAATTAACAATCGTCTATAAGTGCTTGATTTCGCTATGGTGGGCGCACCAGGGCTCGAACCTGGGACCCGCTGATTAAGAGTTCAGGACCATCGCGATCTTTGGCGGCTTGGAGCTGCTGCTCTGCCTCGCCGCTTCTATGAACTACGCCCCGGTCCGGCACCCTCCTTCGAAGGAGGCCCCGCGTCCGCAGGATTAGGAAGCGTTAGCCCGCGCCCGTTCTCGAGCTTCACGACGCGCTCGCGACGTTCGCGTCGCCGCCTAGCGCGCTCCGCCGGCTGCGGAAGCGGTGGTATGGGCGCATCCCTGCTCTCGGCTGGCCCTGTCTCTGTCGGTTGCTCGACGGCGGGGCGCGCCTCCATGAACTCTAGCACTGTCCGTCCCTTGACGGTGATCTTCCAGCCGCCGTTTTCGCGCTCGACGAGACCTTGCGAAAAGATGTCGAGGTCTGGGACACGCGCAGCCAGCCGGTTTGTGCGGTCGGCCCAGTCCCGGCCGCTGGTCGCCAGGATCGCCATATCGCGCTTGAGATCGGCCATCGTGGCAAATCCATCCGGATAGCTCACCAGGATCTTCAGCACCGTGACTTGGAAATTCACCCCCGCCTCCGGTCAGCGCCACATGGTAGGCGCCTGCGAGAGCGCATGGCGCCCGATCTGCTTGAGGTGATCCGGAGAGGTGTCCCCTTTGGTCGCGGCTTCCAGGATTTTCGAGGCCACGTGGGTACGGGCGCCGGTCTCGGTCCGGGAAACATTTTCGCAGACCTCATCTAGGACCGCGCGCAGAAGCGCGGTGGTCGCGGAATCGAACATGGCGAACCCCCACAAGAAAAATTACCATAACGCAATGGCGGCGGCGTCAAATCTAAGCGTGTTAAAAAATCAGAAGAACTCTACACCCCTGCGAGGACTTGGCAATATCGGCGGGGATGGCCGATGAACCAGAGGAACTATGAAATCGACTGGTGGTGTGTGTCGCCTCCTGCTGTCTTGTTCGCCGGAGGTTTGCGAGCTGCGCCAGTGAATACGTCCAGGCTTCCTGGGCGGACTGCCTCCGCTGCGTCGGGTTCCAGTCCACTGGGCTCTCTGCCGACTCCTCGCGCCTCTACGGTAGCCGCCGTCTCCAATTGAGGCGCATCGTCCTCTGCTGAGGCAGCAGGTCACGTCCTTCTCCCTGGCCTTCCGCGGCGCGCTCTCCCGGCCGAGGCAAGTAAGTCCAAAGTGTCCTTTTCAGGCGCTGCACTACGCTCCTGCGCGATCCAGTTGCCCTCGCAGTTTCAATCCTGCTGGTGATCATCATGATGGGCAGGACGAGCAAAGAACGAGTTTCAGCAGCTCACGCTTATGCGATGACACGTCCTGCCATCATTCCAGCGGGTTCTTGGCCGCGCCGTATGACTGCTGGAATCGCAGCAGGGTATTGCGGAGAATCGACCGTTGAAGCCTTTCTCAAACGAGTCGGTGAGGAGTATCCTCGACCACGTGTGAAAGAAGGGAGGCGTCAGCTGTGGTTGAGAGACGATCTGGACCGAGTTATTGCGCCGGACATCGTGCCGGGCGACCTCGCCGAGGATTTGTGACGCTGGAGCGTCCACTTCCACGCTTCGTCGAGGTACGGCGGCTTGCCCGCCGGGCGACCGCTTTCTACTTCCGCATCCCCACTCATTACAGGAAACTCGGCTGCGAGATAGCGAATGAGCCACTTGGGACGAGCTACGAAACTGCATGCGGCGACGACGGAAAAGGCGGACGCGCCGCCACACTCAATGCCTTGTTCGATGAATGGAACAACCAGCGCAGAGGGCAGCCGGGCGAGCAGGGAAAGATCGCGCGCTATGGCACGATCGATTGGCTGTTCCGACAATACAAGACGGAGAAGGCGTATACTGAGAAGGTCTCAGCTCGGTCGCGCCCCGACTACGAACGGATCATGCATATGACCTGCGACACCGTCGGAAAGAGCGGACGGCGGATCGGCGAACGGCAGATCATGGAAGTTACGCCACGTGCCGCCGATAAGATCTACGACAAAATCATCAACGGCCCGAACGGCATCAGACTGCGGCAGGGAGAAAAAGTGGTCGGGCTCTGCCGAAAGGTGTGGCGGATCATGCGTCGGCTGCACCCAGAGTTGTTCGATAAGAAACACCCGAACCCCTGGGACGATTTCACCCTCAAGAGCCGCACCAAGACCAAGAAGCACGCGGTCACTCGAGAAGAGGTCTATAAGTTTGCATGGGGCTGCATCAAAGAAGGGCGGCCTGAACCCGCGGCCGTCGCGGTGATCTGCTTTGAATGGCTACAACGACCGGAGAACGTAGTAGCCGGGTTTATGACTTGGCCCGACTATCGCAGCAAGAACTGGCCACACGCCGTGCGCATCGAGCACCACAAGAACAAGGCGTTGGTCTGGCATCCGCTCGACGAGACTCTCGACGGAGAGACCATCAAGTTTTACGCAGAAGCGGAGGACGTTTTGAGCCATCTGCCCAAGCTCGGCGTCCCGATGATCATGCGTCGGATCCAAAAGGGTGAACGCAAGGGCGATGCCAAAGTGTGGTCCTACCCTGGCATGGAAAAAGTGGTGCAGCAGATGCGCAAGAAGATCGACGGCGTGTCAAAGCTGTTCACGCTTGATGCCTGTCGACACGGCGGCATGACCGAACTCGAGGAAGCCGAACTGACCGACGGCCAGGGTCGTGCGCTCTCGGGCCACAAGACCGCACAGGCCTATCGCGGCTATGCCAAGGAAACGATGATGCGAGCGTTGGCTGCGACGCGCAAGAGACATGCACATCTCTTGGCACAGAAGGAGCTCGATCAGCACAATGCTGATGGAGCAGCATCACCTCGAGACGAAACGCAGAACTCGCCAATTTCGAAGACTAGCGTCCGATCTCAAGGATAGATTTCGCGATTCGTTGAACGCTGCAAAAGGCGGCGGGGTTCTGCAACTTCGATCCGCACGCGACGTCAGCGGCTGCGGTCGGAAGCTTGCAACGCACAGACGGCGTTGATTTGCTGAGTTCGTATTTTAATGAGGCGAGCGACGTTCAACGCGCGACGACCTTCATCTGCCGTCGCAAAAACGAAACCAGCACAGAATTTCCAAATGCGCGGCAAACGGAATTTCCAAATGAGCAGGAAAATCTGCCTTGAGCATGACAGTTTTTGCAACAAAATCAGAACGTTGGCGCTGGCTGGGGCGGGAGGGATCGAACCTCCGAATGGCGGAATCAAAATCCGCTGCCTTACCGCTTGGCTACGCCCCAACAGGCGACCAGGGAACGGGCGGAAGAACTGGCTACCGCAGATTCCCGCTGGTCGCAGCCGGTCTATAGGGAGCGGCGCGGCATTTCAACCGCCTGGAGGGGCAAAATACCTGAGGTCCAGGACCGGGCCCGGCGCTCGCCATGCCACCCTTTATTATAGGCCCGGCGGCGGCGCCGTTCCGGGCCGGCGCTATCCCGGCGTTCCGGCCATTGAGACCTCCCCCGTTTCATGGGAATACGGCGCCAAACCTGTCCACGGGAGTGAGCCATGACCTACCGCGCGCCGATCTCTGACATGCTGCTGTCGCTCAACCATGGCGCCGGCCTGAAGGCTGCCGTGGAGGCCGGCCATTACGGCGATTTCGACGGCGACATCGTGAGCGCCGTGCTGGAGGAAGCCGGCAAGTTCGCAACCGACGTGCTGGCGCCGCTCAACAAGGTCGGCGACGAGCACGGCATCAAGCTTGGCGACGGCAAGGTCACGACTGCGCCGGGCTGGCCGGACGCCTACAAGCGCTGGACCGAGGGCGGCTGGAACGCGGTCTCCGGCCCCGAGGATTTCGGCGGCCAGGGCCTGCCGCTCGCCATCAACGCCGCCTGCACCGAGATCTGGAGCGCCTCGAACGTCGCCTTCGGCCTCTGCCCGCTGCTCACGGCCTCGGCGATGGAGGCGCTGGATGCGCATGGCAGCGACGAGTTGAAGAAGATCTATCTCGAAAAGCTCGTCTCCGGCGAATGGACCGGCACGATGCAGCTGACCGAGTCGCAGGCCGGCTCCGACGTCGGCGCGCTGCGCACCCGCGCCGAGCGGCAGGCCGACGGCACCTATCGCATCAAGGGGACGAAGATCTTCATCACCTATGGCGAGCACGACATGACCGACAACATCGTGCATTTCGTGCTGGCGCGCCTGCCCGATGCGCCCGCCGGCACCAAGGGGATCTCGCTGTTCCTCGTGCCGAAGTTCATGGTCAATGCCGACGGCTCGCTCGGCGCGCGCAATGACATCTTTGCGAGCGGCGTCGAGCACAAGCTCGGCATGCATGCCTCCCCCACCTGCACCATGACCATGGGCGATCATGGCGGCGCGATCGGCTTCCTCGTCGGCGAAGAGAACCAGGGCATGCGCTGCATGTTCACGATGATGAACCAGGCCCGCCTCGGCGTCGGGCTGGAGGGCGTCGGCGTCGCCGATCGCGCCTACCAGCAGGCGCTGGCCTATGCGCAGGAGCGCAAGCAGGGCCGCGCCATCGGCAAGGCGGGCGACGGTTCGGACGCGATCTTCGTGCATCCCGACGTCAAGCGCATGCTGATGCGGATGCGGGCGCAGACCGCGGCCGCACGCACCATCTGCTATGCGACCGCGGTCGCGATCGACGTCTCCACGCGCGCCACGGATCCAAAGGTCCGTGCGGACGCCGCCGCACGCGCGGCGCTGCTGACGCCGATGGCGAAGGGCTATTCCACCGATATCGGCAACGAGGTCGCCTATCTCGGCGTGCAGGTGCATGGCGGCATGGGCTTCATCGAGGAGACCGGCGCCGCGCAGCACTATCGCGATGCGCGCATCACCGCGATCTACGAGGGCACCAACGGCATCCAGGCGATCGATCTCGTCACGCGAAAGCTCGCGGCCAATGGCGGCGCTGCGGTGTGGGCGCTGCTCGACGAGCTCTCGGCCACCGTGAAGCAGGTCGAAGCCTCCAACGATCCCGCTTTCGGCACCACAGGTACCAAGCTGCGCGAGGCGCTGGAGGCGCTGACGCGCACCAGCAAGTGGCTGCTGGAGCGCGTGACCTCCGCACCGAACGAGGCGCTCGCCGGCGCGACGCCGTATCTGCAGCAGTTCGGCGCCACCCTCGGCGGCTGCATGCTGGCCTCCGAGGCGCTCGCCGCGAAGGCCGATGGCAACACCGACGCCGCGCGCTACGTCTCGCTCGCGCGCTTCTTCGCCGAGAACATCACGGTGCAGGCCGGCGCGCTGGAGCGCACGGTGACGGAGAGCGCGGAGTCGGTCGCGGCGGCGGATGCGGTGTTGTTGGGGTAAGGGTGGCCTGCGTAGCCCGGATGGAGCGAAGCGCAATCCGGGGTCGTCGTCGCTCGCGGCACGAATCCCGGATTACGCTGCGCTCCATCCGGGCTACGACGCCTAATCCTAAGAAGCCGCAAGCTTCGCGCGTCGGCCCGGCCGCCACAGCACGATTCCCGCCGCCACGAGATCGAGCATCACGCACATCGCAAACGCGCTCGTGTAGTTGCCGGTGAAACTCCGCGCGAGGCCGACGATGCCGGGGCCGAAGGCGCTGACGACGCCGCTGATCGACGTGCCCAATCCCATTGCGGCGGCAAAGGCGGCAGCACCGATCTCGCGCTGGATGATCAAGGGCGGGAACGTGATCATGTTGCCGATCGAAAAGCCATAGACGGCGCAGCAGACGAGCAGCACGGTCGGGCTCGTGCTTTGGAGAAGCACGAACAGCGCCGCCGCCTGGCTCGTCATCGACGCCGCGCAGGCGAGCCGCGGATCGAGCCGGTCGACGAACAGGCCGAGCGTCAGGCGGCCGACCACCGCCATCGCCGCCATGATCGTGACCGCAAGGCCCGCACTGGCGCGGCCGATCAGCGGCTCGAGGAACGACACCTGGTGGATGATGAATCCCATCTGCGCCAGCAGCGCGATCGCGATCGGCAGCACCATGGTCCAGAACGCCGCGTTGGCGAGCAGCGTCTTGCGGGAATGGGCCGGCGCGGCGATGCCAGCGGACGAACGGCCGCCCGATGCCAGGGACATCTGCGTCGGCCAGCCGATGAAGATGACGACCACCGGCAACACCAGCACCACCATCGCCATCGTGGCGGCAAGCATGGCGGACTGGAAGCCGATGCTGCCGGTCAGCGACAGCAACAGCGGAACGAGGACGATGCCGCCGCAGGTCGCGCCGTTGAAGGCGAGGCTGAGCGCGAGCCCGCGGCGCCGCTCGAACCAGGCGTTCAGCACGGTGGCGATCACCACGGTGCCCATGCCGGTCCAGCCGACCGACATCAGCGCATAGGCAAGATAAAGCTGCCAGGGCGTCTGCATCAGCGCCAGCAGCACGGTCGAAGCGCCGAGCGCTGACAGCCCGCACAGGATCAGCGCGCGCAGCCCGATGCGGGCGAGCAGATCGTCGGTGAAGATGACGAGCACGGAGGTGAGGAGAAACGAGAAGGTGCTGGCCGCGGAGACCAGCGTGCCCGGCCAGCCATGGGCGCGCTGGAGCTCGGCGAGATAGACGCCCTGGCCATAGAGGCCGAAGCCGAACATGAAGAAGGCCATCAGGAAACAGGCCAGCACGACGCGCCAGCCGCGATAGCGCAGCGAGGATTCGTCAACGCCCGTTGCGGCAATCATCGATCGAGCAATCGGCCAAATGGAACGGCATTGGGCAATCGTGCCCCACAACCCCCGGTTTTTCAAATGAAACATTGTAGCCATTTGTTGCAATGCGCAACTGCATGTGCGAAGCAATACAACCGGCATGATCCGGTGCGGTGCGGTTCCCGATCAGAAAAACGACAGCGCGCCATGCGGCGGACTCACGGGGACGTTCTCGAAAAGGTCGAGCGGGCGGATTGGCACGCCTGCAAGATGATGTAGGCTGAGGCTTGCGAGACTCGCCAAGGCAAGCGTCGCGGCGACCGCAGGGGGCTCTCATGCCGAATGGCAATATCGTCGTCACCGAGGAGCGCGGAACGCGCGTCATCACCCTGCGCCGCCCAAGCAAGAAGAACGCGATCACGCAGGACATGTATCGCGAGATGAGCCGCGCGATCGACACCGCGCAGAACAATCCCGACATCCGCTGCATGATCATCACCGGCGGCTCCGGCGTGTTCACCGCCGGCGACGACATCGACGATTTCATGCAAGCCGAATCGAATTCCGAGACGCTGTCGGACGGTGCAAAATTTCTCTATTCGCTCGCCCTCAACGTCAAGCCGATCATCGCGGCCGTCGACGGCGCCTCGATCGGCATGGGCACGGTGATGCTGTTCCATTGCGACTATGTGCTCGCCTCGAACGCCGCGACCTTCTCCGCACCCTACATCCATCTCGGGCTCGTACCGGTCGGCGCGGCCAGCCTCCTGATGCCGAACACGATGGGCTACCAGCGCGCCTTCGCGATGCTGGTGATGGGGCGGACTTTCACCGCCGCGGAGGCGCACGCGGCAGGCTTCGTCAACACCGTGGTCTCGCCGGGACATACCGAGGTCGAGGCGCGCAAGGTGGCGCGCGATATCTGCCGGCTGCCGGCAGAGGCGGTCGCGGCCTCGCGCAAGCTGCTGCGCGCCGCACCCGAGGAGCTCACCCGCCGCATCGACCAGGAGGCCCATCTGTTCGGCGAGCGGCTGAAGTCGGATGAGGCGATTGCCGCGTTCGAGGCATTTGCAAACCGGAAGAAGCGGTAGAGCGTTCTTCCTCTCTCCTAGAACTCACTTCTAACCTCGCGGAGACAACCCCTCATCCGGCGCCATAGCCGAAGCTTCGCTTCGGCGTTCTTAAGGACGGCGGCCGAAGGCCGCCTATGCCACCTTCTCCCACAACAAGGGGAGAAGGAAGAAAGCTTCGTGAAATCTTCGCGCGGAACGACTAGTCTGGTTCCATGCGACATCTTCTCCGCCTGACCGTCCTTACACTGACTCTCGCCACCCTCCCCGCCTCCGCCCAGACCGCGGCGCCGGTCGAGCTGCGCATTCTTGCCATCAACGATTTCCACGGCAATCTGCGGACGCCGCCGGGCGGCATCCGGATCAATGATCCTGAAGACAAGACCAAGAAGGTAGCGGTGGCCACCGGCGGCGCCGAGTATATGGCGACGCTGGTCAAGCAGCTGCGCGAGGGGCACCCAAACACGATCTTCGTCGCCGCCGGCGATTTGATCGGCGCGAGCCCGTTCCTGTCGGCAATGTTTCACGACGAGCCCTCGGTCGAGGCGCTCTCGATGATGGGACTTGCGATCACCTCGGTCGGCAATCACGAGTTCGACGAGGGCAAGACCGAGCTCTTGCGGATGCAGAACGGCGGCTGCCATCCGGTCGACGGCTGCCAGGGGCCGCATCCCTTCACGGGCGCCAAATTCCATTATCTCGCCGCCTCCACCATCGAGACCGCGACCGGCAAAAGCGTGCTGCCGCCCTACGAGATCAGGGAATTCGAGGGCATCCCCGTCGCCTTCATCGGCCTCACCTTGAAAGAGACCGCGGGCATCGTCTCGCCCTCGGGCATTGCCGGGCTCGAATTCCGCGACGAGGCCGAGACGGTGAATGCGCTGGTGCCGCAGCTGAAGGCGCGTGGCGTCGAGGCGATCGTGGTGCTGATCCACCAGGGCGGTGAGCCCTCGGGCGACTACAATGAATGCCCTGCCATTACGGGGCCGATCGTCGACATCGTCAAGAAATTCGACCGCGCGGTCGACGTCGTCGTCAGCGGCCACACCCACCGCGCCTATGTCTGCGATATCGACGGGCGGCTCGTCACCAGCGGTGACAAATACGGCACGCTGGTCACCGCGATCGACCTCAAGCTCGATCCTGCAACCCGCGACATCGTCAGCGCCAAAGCCGACAACGTCATCGTCGCCAATGCCTCGCTGGCGAAGGACCCGGAACAGACCGCCCTGATCGAAGCCTATGACAAGCTGTCGGCACCGATTGCGAATCGCCCGGCCGGATCGGTGACGCAGACGCTGTCGCGCGTGCCGAACGAGGCCGGCGAGAGCGCGCTCGGCGACGTCATCGCGGACGCGCAACTCGCCGCGACGAAGGACGCCAAGGATGGCAGCGCTGTCATCGCGCTCACCAATCCCGGCGGCATCCGCACCGACATTGTCCCGAAGGAGAACGGCGCGGTGTCGTTCGGCGAACTTTTCGCGAGCCAGCCGTTCCGCAATCGCCTCGTTACGATGACGCTCACGGGCAGCCAGCTCAAGGACATGCTGGAGCAGCAATGGCTCGATCCGAAGCGCCCGCGGATCCTCCAGGTCTCGAACGGGTTCAGCTACACCTGGGATGCGACGAAACCGTTCGGCGAGCGAATCAGCCTTGAGAAGATCACGCTCAACGGCAAGCCGATCGAGCCTGGAAGCGGCTACCGCGTCACACTCAACGATTACCTCGCCGTCGGCGGCGACGGTTTTACCGCCGCCAAACAAGGCACAGCGCAGCAATATGGCGGCTACGACGCGGACGCGCTGTTCGCCTTCTTCAGGGCACACGGACCGATCGGTCCGCTGCCGCCCACCCGCATCCTGCGCGTGAATTGATCCGGATCAAACGGACTTGTCCGGAACCACCCTTTGCCATCCCCGCCCAAGCGCTTAGATTGCGTTTTGCATTTGCGTTTTGGCTCGGGATGCGCCAAGCGACGTCAAGAGCCCGTTCCCTGTGAGGCCGACCTGATGAGCACGCTTCTCCTCTCCCACAAGGCCTGCCTCGACCACGTCACGCCGCCGGGACACCCTGAAAGGCCTGACCGCATGCGGGCGGTTGAGGAAGCGCTGTCGCAGGAGCGCTTCCAGTTCCTGGCGCGCGACCTGGCACCGGAAGGCGATCTCGATCTCGTGACGCTCTGCCACAACGAGCATTACGTCACCGAGTTGCGCCACATCGCGCCGACCAGCGGTCAGGTCTATATCGACGGCGACACCTCGATGTCTCCAGGCACGTGGGAGGCGGTGATGCGCGGCGTCGGCGGCGCAGTGGCTGCGACCGAAGCCGTGATGAATGGCGAGCATCGCAACGCCTTCGTCGCGGTGCGCCCGCCCGGACATCACGCCGAGATCGGCAAGCCGATGGGCTTCTGCTTCTTCGACAATGCCGCGATCGCGGCGCGTCATGCGCAGCGCAAATACGGCATCCAGCGCGCCGCCATCGTCGATTTCGACGTGCATCACGGCAACGGCACACAGGACATCTTCTGGTCCGACCCGACCGTGATGTACTGCTCGACGCATCAAATGCCGCTGTTTCCGGGCACCGGCGCGAAGGGCGAGCGCGGCGACCACGACACCATCGTCAATGCGCCGCTCGCTTCCGAAGACGGCGGACCCGAATTCCGCGCCGCGTTCGAGCAGCTGATCCTGCCGCGGCTCGAAAAATTCAGCCCCGAGCTTCTCGTCATCTCCGCGGGCTTCGATGCGCATTACCGCGATCCGCTGGCCTCGCTGAATTTGCGCGCGGAGGACTACACCTGGGTCACGCGCAAGCTGATGGACCTTGCCGACAAGTCCGCAGAGGGCCGCATTGTTTCGGTGCTCGAGGGCGGCTATGACCTGCAAGGATTGAAAGAATCTGTTACGGCGCATGTCGGTGCCCTGATGGGCGCTTAGACAGACCCGCCTCATTACGCCCGCAAAACTGCGCTTTTTCTCACGTGAAGCAGGCAATCGGAAACGGATATGGCCGAAAATACCCAAGTCGACGTCTCCAGGCTCACCTTCGAACGCGCCATCGAGGAGCTCGAAACCATCGTGAAGCGGCTCGAGGACGGCAAGGTGCCGCTCGAGGAATCCGTGACGATCTACGAGCGCGGCGAGGCGCTGAAGCGCCGCTGCGAGGAATTGCTGCGTCAGGCCGAGGCGCGCGTCGACAAGATCACCACCGATGCCAGCGGCCAGGCCACCGGCACCGCACCGCTCGACGTGCAGTAAGGTCCTCTTTTCAAGCCGCCCGCCTCAAGCATCGGCCATCCGCAATTTTTCATGATCGCACGCCCTTGTTTGGGCTTAGGCCCCTCGGCGGCCAGGCACGGATATCGACGAGTTCCCCGGCCAAGGCCTCTCGGGCTCGCGAATCTGGCCAAAACGGCCAAAAAATACCGCCGAGGAACCGGGCAAGTCTGGAACCCATCCGCCGGCGCCACGATTAACCACTCTGGCCCGCGGGTTGCAGGTGCATGCCCGTAATCGGCCCTGTGGGTTGGCTTTGGCCCAAGCTTTGGTGTAAAGCTGCGCGGAGTGTGGCTTTTTGCAAGCCTTGCGTGGGCAGAGAATTCCGACGACAAGCGCTTCAAACTGCTAATGAAATTGGCTGGGACGGACGAAGCCGATCTAAGTGACAGGGATCACAGAGACTGAACCGGAGCGCATCTAAGCTCACCTAAGCTTGAAGACGGGGCCCTGCCCCATGCAGGTGGCTCCGACGGTTTAAGGACTCGCGCTGCGCCGATATTGTGCAAACCCATCGCGCACCGGAACGATCTTCCGGCGCTGACAAATTGGAAATCGCCGTGAACGCATACAGTAAGACGCCGCTTCTCGACACCATCCATACGCCGGATGACCTGCGCAAGCTCAAGATCGAGCAGGTTCGCCAGGTCGCCGACGAGCTGCGGCAAGAGACCATCGATGCCGTCTCGGTGACCGGGGGTCACTTCGGCGCGGGCCTCGGCGTGGTCGAGCTCACCACCGCGATCCATTACGTCTTCGACACGCCGCGCGACCGGCTGATCTGGGACGTCGGCCATCAGGCCTATCCGCACAAGATCCTCACCGGCCGGCGCGACCGCATCCGCACGCTGCGCACCGGCGGCGGCCTGTCCGGCTTCACCAAGCGCAGCGAGAGCGATTACGATCCGTTCGGCGCAGCGCATTCCTCGACCTCGATTTCCGCCGGCCTCGGCATGGCGGTCGCGCGCGACCTCTCCGGCGGCAAGAACAACGTTATCGCGGTCATCGGTGACGGTGCGATGTCAGCCGGCATGGCCTATGAAGCCATGAACAACGCCGGCGCCATGAACTCGCGCCTGATCGTGATCCTCAACGACAACGACATGTCGATCGCGCCGCCGGTCGGCGCCATGAGCGCCTATCTGTCGCGCCTCTACTCCGGCAAGACCTATCGCACGCTGCGCGATGCGGCCAAGCAGATCAACAAGCGCCTGCCCAAGATCATCGCCAACCGCGCCAACCGCGTCGAGGAATATTCGCGCGGCTTCATGATGGACGGCGGCACCCTGTTCGAGGAGCTCGGCTTCTATTACGTCGGCCCGATCGACGGTCATAACCTCGACCATCTGCTGCCCGTGCTGAAGAACGTGCGCGACATGGAAACCGGCCCGATCCTGGTCCACGTCGTGACGCAGAAGGGCAAGGGCTACGGCCCGGCGGAAGCTTCCGCCGACAAGTACCACGCGGTCGTCAAGTTCGACGTCGCGACCGGCACCCAGGCCAAGGCCAAGCCGAATGCGCCGGCCTACCAGAACGTGTTCGGCCAGAGCCTCGTCAAGGAAGCGCAGAAGGACGACAAGGTCGTCGCCATCACCGCGGCGATGCCGTCCGGCACCGGCGTCGACATCTTCAACAAGGCCTTCCCCGACCGCACCTTCGACGTCGGCATCGCCGAGCAGCACGCGGTGACGTTCGCCGCCGGTCTGGCGAGCGAAGGCTACAAGCCGTTCTGCGCGATCTACTCGACCTTCCTGCAACGCGGCTACGACCAGATCGTGCATGACGTCGCGATCCAGAACCTGCCCGTCCGCTTCGCCATCGACCGCGCCGGCCTCGTCGGCGCCGACGGCGCGACGCATGCCGGTTCGTTCGACAACGCCTATCTCGGCTGCCTGCCGAACATGGTGATCATGGCGGCGGCCGACGAAGCCGAGCTCGTGCACATGGTGGCGACCCAGGTCGCGATCGACGACCGTCCGAGCTCGCTGCGCTATCCGCGCGGCGAAGGCCGCGGCATCGAGATGCCCGAAGTCGGCGTTCCGCTCGAGGTCGGCAAGGGCCGGATGATTCGCCAGGGCAGCAAGATCGCCCTGCTCTCCTTCGGTACGCGCCTCGCCGAATGCGAGAAGGCGGCCGACGAGCTCGCCGCCCACGGCCTCTCCACCTCGATCGCCGATGCGCGCTTCATGAAGCCGCTCGACACCGAGCTGGTTCTCAAGCTCGCCCGCGACCACGAGATCCTGATCACGATCGAGGAAGGCTCGGTCGGCGGCTTCGGCTCGCATGTCGCGCAGTACCTGACCGATCAGGGCGCGCTCGACGGCGGCATGGTCAAGTTCCGCTCGATGGTGCTGCCCGACGTGTTCCAGGACCACGACACGCCGGCCGCGATGTACGGCCGCGCCGGTCTCGACGCCAAGGGCATCGTCGCCAAGGTGTTCGAGGCGCTGGGCAAGGACGTCAAGGCCGAGACGGTCAAGCTCGCCTGACGGCGAGCTTGACCTTCGCGAACCAGCGCGACCTTCATGAAAATCTATCTGGCAGGGCCCGACGTGTTCCTGCCGGATGCGGTTGAGATCGGCCGGCAGAAGGCCGCGATCTGCGGTCGCTACGGGCTCACCGGCCTCTATCCCCTCGACAACGCCATCGATCTCACCTCGCCCGACGCCTCGCGGCAAATCTTTGCCGGCAACGAGGCGATGATGGACGAGGCCGATGCCATCATCGCCAACCTCACGCCGTTCCGCGGTGCCGGCGCCGACCCCGGCACCGTCTACGAGCTCGGCTACATGGCCGGCCGCCGCAGGTTTTGCCTGGCCTATTCCAACGACGGCGCCGTCTATGCCGACCGCGTCGGCCGCTTCATGGACCTGACCACCGAGGACGGTCGGCTGGTCGATGCACAGGGGCTGACGGTCGAGGATTTTGGCCTCGTCGACAACCTCATGATGATCCATGCGCTGGAGCTGCATGGCTGCCCGCTGGTGACGCCGGCGCAGATGCCGATCGACGTCTGGCACGATCTGGCCGCGTTCGAGGCTTGCGTCCGGATGGCGGCCGCGCGATTGATCGCTACATAAACGTTTCAGTCGCCTTTCGGAGATCCGATGTCCCCTGCCCGCAAGCGTGCGGATGTTCTGCTGGTCGAGCGCGGTTTGTTCGAGAGCCGGGCGCGGGCGCGCGCGGCGATCGAAGCCGGGCTCGTCACCGCCGACGACAAGCAGGTCGCAAAACCCTCGGAGACGATCGCCGAGGACGCGGTGATCCAGGCCGAGCCTGCGCATCCTTATGTGTCGCGCGGCGGCGTCAAGCTGGCCGGCGCGCTGGAGCGCTACCCCATCGAGATCGAGGACCATGTCTGCCTCGATGTCGGCGCCTCCACCGGCGGTTTCACCGAGGTGCTGCTGGCGAACGGCGCCAGCCTGGTGTTCGCCATCGATGTCGGCACCAGCCAGCTGCATCCTTCGCTGCGCGATCATCCCAAGATCGTGTCGATGGAGGAGACCGACATCCGCAGCTATGACGGCAAACGGCTGCCGGCGCGGCCCGACGTCGTCGTCATCGACGTCAGCTTCATCTCGCTCAAGACGGTGCTGCCCGTGGCGCTGTCACTGGCAGCGGCGCCGATGAGCCTGCTGGCGCTGATCAAGCCGCAGTTCGAGGCGGATCGGAAGCACAACAAGAAGGGCCTCATCCGCGACGCCGCCGTGCATCAGGAGATCTGCGACGACATCGCGGTCTTCGCCGCTTCGCTCGGCTGCACCGACATCGAGGTGTTCCCCTCCCCCATCACGGGCGGTGACGGCAATATCGAATTCTTCCTGGGCGCGCGCCGTGGTTGAGCGCGTGAGGATCGATCACGTCGGCCATCGCGGCGACGGCGTCTCGCTCGCTGCGGGCGATGCCGTCTATGTGCCCTACGCGCTTGGCGGCGAGACCGTCGAGGTCGACCACGTCGCCGGCAACCATCCCGACCGCCGCAAGCTGCTCGCGGTCGACGTCGCCAGCCCCGATCGCATCGCACCGTTCTGCCCGCATTTCGGTGTCTGCGGCGGCTGCGCCATCCAGCACTGGGCGGCTGAGCCCTATCACGCGTGGAAGCGCGGCATCGTGGTCGAGACGCTGGCGCAGGCCGGCATCGATTGCGAGGTGGCGCCGCTGGTCGATGCCCATGGGGCCGGCCGCAGGCGCGTCACGCTGCACGGCCGGTTCGGCACGCATGACGTCCTCAAGGTCGGCTTCTCGGCGGCGAGCTCGCACGACGTGATCCCGATCCATCGCTGCCCGATCCTCGATCCCGGGCTCGAGGGCGCGCTCGATGCCGCCTGGGCGTTTGCCGAATCCCTGACGTCCAAAATGGCGGTGACGAAGCCGCTGGACATCCAGGTCACCGCGACCGCCAACGGCCTCGATGTCGACGTGCGCGGCTCCGGCCCGCTGCCGACGGCGCTGGTCACGGCGCTTTCGCGCGTCGCCGAGCAGCATCGGCTGGCGCGGCTGACGCGGCACGGCGAGCTGGTGCTGCAACGCCTGCCACCGACGGTGCGAATGGGCCGCACTGAAGTGACACTGCCGCCCGGCTCGTTTCTGCAGGCAACGATCGCGGGCGAGGAGACGCTGGCGTCGCTCGTCGCCGAGCGTGTCGGCAAGGCCAAGGAGGTTCTCGACCTCTTCTGCGGCGTCGGCCCGTTTGCCTTGAGGCTCGCCGAGAAGGCGCGCGTCACCGCCTATGACAACGACGCCGGCGCCGTCGCGGCGCTCGTGAAGGCTGCGCGCACACCTGGGCTGAAGCCGATCAAGGCCGAACCGCGCGACCTGTTCCGCCGCCCGCTGGTGCCGCCGGAGCTGCGCGACTTCGACGCCGTGGTGTTCGATCCGCCGCGCCAGGGCGCGCAGGCGCAGGCGTTGAAGCTCGCTGCGAGCAAGGTACCCGTGGTGATCGCGGTGTCCTGCAACGCGGCAACCTTCGGCCGCGACGCCCGGCTCCTCATCGACGGCGGCTACAGGATCGAGACCGTGGTCCCGGTCGACCAGTTCCGCCACACGCCGCATGTGGAATTGGTGGCGCGGTTCGCGCGCTGATGCAGTACCTGCCGCTCACCGTCCGATTGCTTCCAGACTGCTATGCCGACGGCTCGAATTGCGGCTGCCATCGCAGCAGGTAGGACTGCAGCGAGCGCACCGCGATCGCCAGCAGGATTCCGACGAACATCATGACGAAGATGGCGACCATCATCTCGCTGGCGTTGGCGCGCGCCTCGGCTTCGATGATGAGCTTGCCGAGCCCGCGCTCGGCGCCGATGAACTCGCCGACGATGACGCCGATCAACGCGAAAGACACCGCCGGCAACAGCGAAGCGAACACCCAGGCCAGTGCGGAAGGGATCACCACCGTGCGCAGCACGATGAATTCGCTGGCGCCGAGCAGACGAGCGGCGGCGATCTGGCCGCGGTCGACCGCACGCGTTCCCTCGAAGGTGTTGAAGAACACCACGAAGAACACGACGAGCCAGGCAGTGGCGATCTTGGAGAGATCGCCGAGGCCGAAGATCAGGATGACGAGCGGCACCAGCGCGATGCGCGGTATCGAGTTGAGCGCCACGACATAGGGCCCGAACACGCGGGCCAGGAAGTCCGAACGTCCGAGAACCAGGCCGGCCGCTACTCCGCTCGCTGAGCCGAAAAGAAACCCCCACCAGGTGTTCTTCAGCGTGACGAGCGTGGCGAGCCACAAATTGTTGTCGTTGCCGTTGATGCAGGCGGCAAAGCCGGCGGGATCGGCAAAGCAGCCAAGCCGCAGGAAGCTCTGCCAGATCAACGACGGCTTGGCGACGAAATACGGATCGAGGATTTTCGGCACATAGGCCTTCGGCAACAGCGCCTTGCTCCATTCAAAGCCCCACTGCCAGACGACGAGAACCACCACGAGAATGGCCACTTGCCAGAACAGGACGGCGCTACGGCTGTTGGACATGATCATTCGGCCCTGGTGCGGCGGAATTCTTCGCCGAGGGAATGCCAGATGTGAGAGTAGAGGCGGCCGAATTCGGCGGTCTCGCGGATGGCCACGGGGTCGCGCGGCTGCGGGATGGCGACGTCGAAATCCTCCTTGAGCCTTCCGGGCCGGGCCGAGAGCAGGATGATGCGGCTCGCCAGCGTCAAGGCTTCGCCGAGATCGTGGGTCACGAACAGCACGGTCTGCCGCTCGCGTTCCCAGATCTCCAGCAGCGTCTTGTGCATCTCGAGCTTGGTGTGGGTGTCGAGCGCGCCGAACGGCTCGTCCATCAGCAGGATCTCGGGCTCCATGATCAGCGTGCGCATCAAGGCGACGCGCTGGCGCATGCCGCCGGACAGCATGCTGGGGAAGCTCTGTGCAAAGCCGGAGAGCCCGGCCTTCTCGACCGCCGAAGCGACGCGCCCGGCGCGCGCGGTCTTTCGCAGCCCCGCAATCTCCAGCCCATAGCCGATGTTCTGCTCCACGGTTCGCCAGGGAAACAGCGTGTCGCGCTGGAAGACATAGCCGACCCTGCGATTGACCTTGCCGGTCTCCACCATGTCCTCATCGATCAGGATGCGTCCGCCCGAGCGCGGCAAGAGCCCCGCGACCATGTTGAGGATGGTGCTCTTGCCGCAGCCGGACGGACCGAGCAGCGCGACGAACTCGCCCTGCTTGACCTCGAAGGAAACGTCATCGACCGCCACGAACTCGCGGCCGGACGCGTTGAAGCGCTTGGCGAGACCTCGCACCGCGATGCGGGTTCGCGCCTCCGCTCTCTCAACCTCGTCTCGCGCGAGCGCGAATCCCGGGCCTGGCGCAGCGATCATTTGTATGTCGCCCTCGCCGCCTGGAGGAAGCTCATGTCGACGACATCCTCGTATTTCGTCTCGGGAATATCCGTTCCCTTGCGGTACCAGGGCTTGGCGCCGCGTTCGAACGATGACTTGTCGATGACGCCGTCATAGGCCCAGGTCGACTTGTCGAAGCCGAGCTCGGCGCTGATCGCATCGGGGTCGATGCCCGAGAAATATTTCGGCGTGACCAGTGCCTGCACGTCCGCGAGCGGCGTCGCCTTCACGAAGGCCATCGCGCGGTGGATCGCGTTCACATAGGCCTGCACCATCGCCTTGTCCTGCTCGATCGTGTCCTGGAGCGTGTAGATCACGAGCACGGGCAGCGTCCCGCCGAAATCCTTCTCGAATACGCCGGGCTTGGAGGTGTCGTAGATCGTTCGGCCAAAGCCCTTCTTCTCGACCTCGACGATCCAGCTTGGCGGCGCCATGATGGCGTCGAACTGCTTGGTCTGCAGCGACGGAAACATCGTGTTGGGTCCGCCGCCGGCGACCCAGTTCACCCTGTCGCCGAGCCCGCGCGTTTCGAACACATAGGTGCCGAACACCCAGGTGCCCGACCCGATCGCGGTGGCCGCGACGATCGGCTTGGCGCCGTCAGGCCGTTTGTGCTCGGCGAGCTTCTCGACCGAATTGATACCGCCGTCGTAAAGATCCTGCCGGACCACGATATTGGCGTAGGAGCACACCATCTCGGTCGCGAGCAGGATCTTGCAGGGCTTGCCGCGCGCAGTGAGCTGGAGCGGATGGCTGGCATCGCCATGCGCGAACAGGGCTTGTCCCGCCGCCAGCGTCTGACGGCCGAACGTGCCGGCGTTGCCGGTGACGAGCTTGGAGTCGAGACCTTCGTCCCTGAAGTAACCCTTCAGCTCGGCAATCATGCCGATGGCGTAGACCGGCGACACCGGCCCGAAGGCGAGCGATACCTGCTTGGTCTCGGCGCGGAGCTGCCCGGGCAGCAGCGATGCGCCGGCCAATGTGGAGCCCGCGATCAGCGCCTGGCGCCTGGTAATGTTCATGTGCTCCTCCCTTGATTCTTGTTTGATCGATCCGGTCGTCAGGACGGCCCGGGCGCGATCCGGATGGTTCCTGCCTTTCGCAGCGTTTCGATTTCGCTCGACGAAATGCCGATCTCGCCCAGGATCTCGCGCGTCTGCTCGCCGATCTGCGGCGGATCGTAGCGGTTGGGCAGGCGGCGGCCGTCCATGGAGATCGGCAGCAGCGGCGTTTTTGCCTCGCCGCCGTCAGGCAGGTGAATGTTGGTCAGCCCGCCCGACTGGTTCAGATGCGGGTCGTCGAAGAGATCGCCGGGCTTGTTGACCGGCGCGTAGGGCAGATCGAGCTGCTCGAGGCGTGCCGCGAGATCGGCCTTGTCCCATTGCTTGAAGATCTTCGCGATCTCCGGGATCAGCCAGCCGCGATGGTCGACGCGGTCGTTGCTCGTCGCAAAGCGCGGATCGGCAAGCCAGGATTCGCGATCGAAGGCGCGGCAGAACGCTTCCCACTGCTCTTCACCGACGATGGTGACGAACAGCTTCGAGCCGTCCCTGGTGTCGAAGAGATCGTAGACCGGCCAGGGGCTGTCCTTGATCGAATAGGGAATCGAGGGCTGGCCGCTGACCACCTCGCACATCATGGCCTGCGCCATCAGGAACACGTTGTTCTCGTAGAGCGCGCTCTGGATGTAGCGGCCGCGCCCGGTGCGCTGCCGCTCGGCCAGCGCGGCCTGGATCGCGATCACGCCGAACATGCCGCCCATGATGTCGTTGACCGAGGCGCCGGCGCGCATCGGCCGGTCCGGCAGGCCGGTCATGTAGGCAAGGCCGCCCATCATTTGCACGGCCTCGTCGAGCGCGAGGCGATTCTCGTAAGGGCCGGGCAAATAGCCTTTGAGCGAGCAGTAGATCAGGCGTGGCGCAAAAGCGGAAACCGACTCGTAGTCGAGACCGATCCGCTTCAGCAGGCCGGGTCGGAAATTCTCGATCAGGACGTCGCTGCTCTCGATCAGCCGCCGCGCGACGTTCTGGCCTTCCGCCGTCGACGTATCCAGCGCGATGCTGCGCTTGTTGCGGCTGTAGGTGGCGAAGAAGCCGGCAGCCGGCCCCTTGAAATAGCGGGTGCGGTCGCCCTTGGGCGGCTCGACCTTGATCACGTCGGCGCCGAGATCGGCGAGGATCAAGCCGCAGCTCGGCCCCATCACCATCTGGCTGAACTCGATGACCCGAAGGCCGGCGAGCGGACGCAGCTCCGTTGCCGCCACGGGCGCCGTCGCCGTCATGCCGCCCTCCGCAGCACCTTGGGAATTCCGGCCTCGTGCAGGTGCCCGGTGAGATGTTGTGCCGGGATATGGCGGGCCAGAATCTCGCGCGTTTGCATCAGGCGATCGAGGTCGATGCCGGTCGAAAGTCCCATCCGTTCCAGCATGAACACGAGATCCTCGGTGACGATGTTGCCGCGGGCACCAGGCGCGAATGGACAGCCGCCAAGTCCTGATACCGCGGCGTCGAAACGCCGGATCCCGGCGTCGAGGCCGGCGACGGCATTGGCGAGGCCAGCACCGAGCGTGTCGTGCAGATGCAGCCGCAGCGTCATCTGCGATCCGACTTCGCGTGTGACAGCTTCGACGATCTGCCTGATCAGTTTCGGGGTGGCATAGCCGACGGTGTCGGCGAGTCCGATCTCGTCGGCACCGGCCTCGGCAAAGGCGCGCGCGACGCGGCACACGGCCGCTTCACTCACCTCGCCTTCCAGCGAGCAGCCGAAGGAGGTGGCGATCGCGCCCATCAGATGCGGCCGCCGGTCCGTCGGACTGGCGTCGATCGCGGCGCGGACCGCGCGAAATCCGTCGAGCTGCTCTTCAATCGAGCGGCGCACATTGGCGCGGTTGTGCGTCTCGCTGGCGGAGATGACGAAATATATGGCGTCGACACCGGCGGCGATGGCGCGCTCGGCGCCCTTCACGTTCGGCACAAGTGCACCGATGGTCGCGGTCTTGTGCTCAAGTGCGTGCGCCATCACCGCATCGACATCGGCGAATTGCGGCACGACCTTCGGCGGCACGAAGGATCCCGCGTCGATCTCGCGCATGCCGGCAGTGGCGATCGTATCGATCAGCGCGCATTTGGCTTCGGTGGGAACGAACACGTCCAGGTTTTGCAGCCCATCGCGGGGGCCGACCTCGCAAATCAGGACATCCGGCGCATGCGCCATCAGGCTCTCCCTGGCTCGATTGTATATTATTGCGTAAAAGAACAATCCGTGGGACAGTCTGTCAAGCTCAAAATCTGCGTGCATTGCAATGACCGCCTCCGACAATTCCCGACAGCCCGCTTCAAGCAAAGGCGGTTCCGAGCGCGCTGAGCACCTCGCCGGGCTGATCATGGCGCTCGCCCGACGCGAAGGCATGAAGGCTGGCGATCGCTTGATCGAACAACGGCTTGCCGATGCGCTCGATCTCTCACGCGCACCAATCCGGCTCGGCCTCAAGGCTCTGGAAGCGGCGGGGCTCGCGCGCGGCGAGCCGCATCGCGGGTTCGTGCTGGCCAAGCATCCGACCAGCGGCGCAGCCCAGCCAGCCCTCGCGGCAGTCAGGCGCAGCGAACAGGTCTATACGTCCATCGCAGGCGACGTGCTCGCAAGCCGGCTGCCGGCTGACGTCACCGAGGCGGAGCTGATGCGCCGCTATGGCCTCAGCCGGGCCGAGTTGCAGCGGCTGCTTGACCGGATCGCCGCCGAGGGCTGGATTGCACGCCTGCCGGGTTATGGCTGGCGCTTCGCGGAGACGGTCTCGAGCCCCGAAGCTCAGGCCAAGGCCATGGCGTTTCGCGCGGTGATCGAGCCTGCGGCGATCGCGCTGCACGGCTTTGCGCTGCCGCAGGAGGTGATCGCACGCTTGCGCGAGCGCCAGCTGCGCGTGTTCGAAGGCGAGCTCGAGAAGATGACGATCGGCGAGGTCTTTCTTTCCGGTTGCGAATTCCATGAGGAGATCATCCGCGGCGCCGGCAATCCCTTCTTTCTTGAATCGCTCCGGCGCGTGAATTCGATCAGACGCCTGTTCGCCTATCGCAGCTTCGCCGACCGCGACGGCATGCGGCGGCACGTGCGCGAGCATTTGCGCCTGCTCGAGGTTCTGGAAACGCGGCGTTACGCCGAAGCGGCGGAGCTGATGGCGAAGCACCTGCAACGCCCGCTGGTGGCTGGCTTGTCGTAGGCCAACGCGGCCGCGGTCAAGCGGGCGGCGAAACGCACGCGTGAGCACTCAACGACGCAAGCCGCCCAACGCCGGCGACTCGCCGGGCAGCATCGACGAATTGATGTCGCTGTCCATGCGTCCCGATTGCTGCTGGGTGAAACCGGCGCCGAACGACAGGCTGAGGTTGGAGGTCGGCTTGAACTCGACACCCGCGAAAGCGCCGTAGCCGGGCGAGGCGCTGGAGGTGAGCGGGGCGAGCGAGCTGCCGATGCCGCCATTGTATTTCAGCGTGTCGAAACCGGCAAAGAACGTGACGGGCATGCCGCCCGCGGTCTTGGTGTTGTAACCGAACTGCGTACCGTCGTAGGAGAGCGCGCTGAAATTGCCGGCCGGCGCAGGCTGGCTGAGGCCGCCGAGGCCTAGATTGCCGCGTTCGCTTCCGACGAAGAAACCGGGACGAAAATCATAGCCTGCGTTGGCATCGCCACCCTTGAAGCTCGGAAAATTGCCGTAGCCACCGGAGCTCTGGCCGGCGCTGCCGCCAAAGCCGAAAGGCCCGCCCGGGATCCAATATTGCAGGGGCGCGACCTGCGCGTGAGCCGGCGCTCCGCCGAGGCAGAACACCACGACGAGAGTTGCGAGACCGCAGGAACGTGCAAGGCTGGACATTCAGGTGACCGTCAAAGAAGTGTGAAAATTATACGCCGGGGATCACGCGAATACCAGTGACTGGTCGCGCCATCGAGTTCCAGAATGACGTTATCCTGACGTGTTGAACCTCCCGCGCGCCGGGCTGACCCACATAGAGGACGCGCAACGCGAGCCGTCACTTCGATCGTGATCGGCCGGTCCGGTTCGGCAACGCAAAATTGCGCAGACCTTTGAAAATGCCTGACATTGCATGGAGGCTGTCATGGAGGTCAATTCCGACAGGTTGAATGCCTTTATGGGCAAGATGATCACCGAGGTCGGGGCCGCGATGAACGCATCGCTGGTCCTGCTGGGCGACAAGCTCGGCCTCTACCGCGCCCTCGCCGCCAAGGGACCCATGAACTCTGCCGAACTCGCAAGCGCCACCGGAACGAACGAACGCTACGTCCGCGAGTGGCTGGCGAGCCAGGCGGCTTCTGGTTACGTCGAATACGACTCCACGTCCGGCAAGTTCTCGATGCTGCCGGAGCAGGCGATGGCGCTTGCCGATGATGACAGCCCGGTCTTCCTCGGCGCGGTCGGCAATGTCATTGCCGCGGCGTTCCTCGACGAGCCGAAAATTACGGACGCATTCAAGTCCGGCAAGGGCGTCGGCTGGAATCGTCGCAGCGAGTGTCTGTTCTGCGGCACCGCCCGGTTCTTCCGCACCGGCTACATGCATCATCTGGTGCAGGAGTGGCTGCCCGCGCTCGAAGGCGTCGTGGACAAGCTGAAGCGCGGCGCCAAGGTCGCCGATGTCGGCTGCGGGCACGGCGTCTCGACCCGGCTGATGGCGGAGGCCTTCCCGAACTCCCGCTTCTACGGCTTCGACTATCACGAAGGCTCGATCGCAGCCGCACGAAAGGCGGCCACCGAAGCGAAGCTGGGCGATCGTGTCAGCTTCGCGGTTCACTCGGCCAAGACCTATCCGGCGGAGGGCTATGATCTCGTCTGCTTCTTTGATTGCCTGCACGACATGGGCGATCCCGTCGGCGCCATCAGCCACGTGCGCGAGACCATGGCCAAGGACGGCACCTGCATGCTGGTCGAGCCGTTCGCAGGCGACCGCCTCGAAGACAATCTCAACCCGGTCGGGCGCGTCTACTATGCGGCGTCCACCATGATCTGCACGCCGGCCTCGCTCGATCAGGAGGTCGGCCTCGCGCTCGGCGCCCAAGCCGGCGAGGCAAGGCTGCGCAAGGTCGCCAGCGAAGGCGGCCTGTCGCGCTTCCGCCGCGCCGCCGAAACACCCTTCAACCTGATCCTGGAGGCCCGGATCTGATCCAACTGCGGACGCGCGGCCCGCGATGTCAGGCCGCGTCGTCCGTTCCCATACCGAACGTGAGCTGATTGCCGTCGGCATCGACGACGTCGAAATCGCGCATACGATAGTCGCGGTCCTCCGGACGGTTGAGGAGCCTGGCACCGCGTCCCGATAGTTCGGCATAGATCTGATCGACGTCCCTGACGAAGATGCAGATGCCGCCGTGCCCGGGCCGCCGCCGCAAGCAGATGCAGGCCGACCTCGTCACGGCAGAGGCAGGCGTAGGACGGAGGCTGACCGTATTCGAAGGTGACCTCGAAGCCGAGCACATCGCGGTAATAGGCGAGGCTGGCTGTGATGTCGGACACGACGAAGACGGTGGCAGAACCGGCCATCATCGGGTGTTCGTCGGTCATTGGTTCCTCCATCCGGCAAGCAATCTCCTGCACGCAGTCTAGCATGCGCGCTGGAGGTCTTGCACGGCCCAAGCCGCACCGTAAGCTGTCGCCGGGACAAGGTGGAAGCGCCGAACGACAGCGTCCCGCCGCTGTTGCCGCCGCTCGCCGCGAAATAACCGCGCCACCACCGCGATCGATGCCGCACGTTTCCCGAAAGCATGGAGAACCCGGTGACATCTGACAATCCCGTCGCCTACGAACGCGCAGGCAACATCGCCCGCATCACGTTGTGCCGCCCGCCCGTCAATGCACTGAGCCTCGAGGTCATCCGTGCGGTGGTCGCGGCCCTGCGTCGCGCGGCGAACGATCCGGAAGCGCGCGTTGTCGTGCTGGCAAGCGCGATCGCCAAGCGCTTTTCGGCCGGCCTCGTACCTCGACATTCTGCTTGGCAAATCCGGCGCCGAGATCCGCGAATTCCTCCAGGCGCTCTATATCGACCTTTACGACGCCCAGTATGGGCTCGGAAAGCCGTCGATCGCCGCGGTCGGAGGCGCGGCGCGCGGCGGCGGCATGACCATGGCGGTGTCCTGCGACGTGGTGCTGGCAGCCGAGAGCGCGACGTTCGGCTATCCCGAGATCGACGTCGGCGTCATTCCCGCGATCCACTACGCGCATCTGCCGCGCATCGTCGGACGTCACCGCGCTTTCGAGCTGCTGTTCACCGGCCGCGTCTTCACCGCCGCGGAGGCGCGCGAGCTCGGCGTGGTGAACCGCGTCGTCGACGATGCCGAACTCAACGCCGAGGTGCTGAAGCTCGCGGCGCAATTCGCCGGCAAGTCGGCCGCCGTGCTGCGGATGGGCCGCGCCGCCTTCATGCGCCAGATCGATCTCGACTACCGGCGCAGCATCGCAAGTGCCGTGGACGATTTCTGCAATGTCGCGACGTCGGACGAAGCGCAGGAGGGTTTGAGGGCGTTCGTGGAGAAGCGGGCGCCGAAATGGTGAGGGGGCCGCAGGCCGCCCAGGGCGGCTGAGGTTCAGGCCGTCTTGTCCACGGAGGACGACGAATCCGCGGGCGGATATTTCGTCACCGGCACAGTGAAGGATTTGGAGCCGACCTGGTAGATGATCTTGCCGTTTTGTCCGTTGTCGGTCGAGATCTGCGACTGCCCGAACATGATGACGTTCCTGTAGACGTAGCCGGTGCCCTGGCGGGTGATACCGTCGGTGGTGACGCTGACCGTCGCCTCTTTGCCGTTGATGGCCAGCACGCGAAAGCTCGCGCTCTTGCCGATGTCGGCAGAATAGCCGCCCCAGCTTCCCATGAGGATGCTGTCGGAACCTGGCGGCGCCTGTTTTTGCAAAGTCGCGCTCTGCTTGCCAACGGCCGAGGAGTACAGGAGCACCAGATTCTTGCCGTCCTTGGTGCCGACCGTGACGTTGCCATAGCTTATGGTTGCACCATTGACCTCGCCGATGCCGCGCTCGGTGTGCCCGTTATGGGTGTACTCGATCTGGGCCTTGGGCCCGCGGATGTTCACGACCTTGAAACCGACGGCCTGGTTGTTGCCTGCCCAATTGCCCTTCCAGTCACCTATCAGACCGCTCTGGTGATACACCCGCTCGTTGGCGGGCGAAATCTGGCTGGTGCTCGATGTGACGATGGCCATTGGATCGCTCTGCGGATTTGTCTGACAGACCCGCTTCTGTTCGCGCGCCGGACGGCGATGTCAGAACTTTATCCGGAAACAACGGGAAACGAACCGATTAGGGCCACGCAGCAGTTAACACGTGGTTAAATTCGACCGCGTGCGGGACAGGGCAAAAGGTCTCATTCGGGGTAGCGGATCAGCGCCCCCAGCGGTCCGACCAGATCTTCTCGCCGATCAAGCAGCTGACCCGTGGCTCCTTGTCGGCAACGCGCCTCACGGGGCGCTCCGGCATACGGCCGGCGACCTCCATTAGGAGTTTGGTGCGGATGGCTTCCTTGAACTTGTCGCGATCCTTGATCGTGATGACGAAGGAGCCGGGACCGCCGATGACGCAGTCCTCGTAGTAATAGTCGAGATTGTCGATATCCATGGTCGAATAGGACGGCTCCTTGACCATGATCGGCAGGCCGTTGATGACGATGCCCTTCTCGAGCGCGGCGTCGCGCGCCGTCGTGACCGGGCCGCCATTGTTGTTGGGGCCGTCACCGGAAATGTCGATCACGCGGCGCAAGCCGCGATAGGGATCCTCGTCGAACAACGGCATCGCGAACGTGATCGCGCCGGAGATCGAGGTGCGCGAGGCGCGCCGGATCGGCGTCTTCAGGATCTCGGCGGCGACCGCGTCCGCCGTCTCCGGTCCGTCAACCAGCCGCCACGGGATGATGATCTTCTGATCGCTGGAAGCGGCCCATTCGAAGTAGGTCACCGCGATCCGGCCATTCGGCCCGAGCTTCAGCGCCTGGAGGAATTCCTTCGACTGGATCGCCTGCGCATAGCCTTCGCGCTGGATCGCGAGCTCGTCCATGTCCATGGAGTAGGAGACGTCGACCGCGAGGACCAGCTCGACATCGACCGTCTGCGCGTCCCGGTCGGCCGCTAGCCGTTGTGGCGAATTCCTGCTCGGTTCAAATTTGGGCCCTGGTGCCGCGATGCCCGCGACGTCCCCTCCGGCGAGCACGCCGGCCACCAACACAGCCCCGATCGAGAACAGCATGCGCATCGCAGTCTCCCGTCGTATGACGCGATGGTGACATGCAATCGCCTTGCCGCAAAGTCCGAAGATCGCTTGCGCTTCACATTCCGGTTAGGAATTCGCGAGTTGGGAATGCGCACGTCACGCAAAGCTGCCGCCGTGTTGCCGCGCTTGCGCCACGGGGACATGCGCGATCGCTCACACCATCATTCCGGGGCGTCCCGCAGCATCGAGCCGAGGACAGACCTTCCCCGCCCACTTGTCCGGTGCGATTTCCATGCTACGCTGACCATATAGATGGGGATGGAGTCCCCCGACAACCGCCCGTCGGCCTGTGACCGTAGTGGGCTGATGACTCCTGCTCGAGGAGGGGCAATCTCAAAGCCTCGGCCTTTGGCGGGAGCATGGACAAACCCGCCGATGGCGGGTTTTTTGTTGCCTGAAGGCGAAGGTCAGGGCGTGACGACGACGACACCGAATGCTGCGCGTGCGGGGCTGCCCAGGGGGATCTGGGTGCTCGGCTTCGTCTCGATGCTGATGGACGTCTCCTCCGAGATGATCCACGCGCTGCTGCCGGTCTATCTCGTCACCGTGCTCGGGGCCTCCACGCTCACGGTCGGCTTCATCGAGGGCATTGCGGAGGCGACCGCCTCGATCACGAAGATCTTCTCCGGCGCATTGTCCGACTGGCTCGGCCGGCGCAAGCTTCTCGCGGCGCTCGGCTACGGGCTGGCCGCGCTGACAAAACCGCTGTTCCCGCTTGCGCCCAGCGTCGGTTGGCTGATTGCCGCGCGCTTCATCGACCGCGTCGGCAAGGGTATTCGCGGCGCACCGCGCGATGCGTTGATCGCCGATATCGCACCTGCGGGCCTGCGCGGCGCGAGCTTCGGCCTGCGGCAGTCGCTCGACACCATCGGCGCATTCGTCGGACCGCTCGTGGCGATCGGCCTGATGTGGTGGACGGCAGATAATTTTGCCCTCGTCTTCTGGGTAGCCGTGCTGCCGGCCTTCCTGTCTTTCGGCCTGATCGCATTCGCGGTGAGCGAGCCGGAGCCGGACCCCAGCCGGCAGCCTACGAAGAATCCGCTGAACACCTCCGCCATGCGGCAGCTCGGATCCGTGTACTGGCGCGTCGTCGCGGTCGGCGTGGTGTTCACGCTCGCGCGCTTCAGCGAGGCTTTTTTGATCCTGCGCGCGCAGAACATCGGTCTCTCGGCGATGTGGGTGCCGGCGGTGCTGGTGCTGATGAACGTGGTCTACGCCCTGTCGGCCTATCCGGCCGGCGTGCTGTCGGACCGGATCAACCGGACCGGGCTGCTCGCGCTCGGCCTCGTCTTCCTCGCGGCCGCCGACCTCGCGCTCGCGCTGCTGCCGAGCCTTGCGGGCCTCGCGCTCGGCGTCGTGCTGTGGGGGCTGCACATGGGATTGACCCAAGGCCTGCTGTCGGCCCTCGTCGCCGACGCCGCGCCGCCAAGCCTGCGCGGCACCGCATTCGGTTATTTCAACCTGTTCACCGGGCTTGCCTTGCTGGCCGCAAGCGTGATCGCCGGCGCGCTGTGGGATGCCTACGGTCCGGCGGGCACGTTTTTGGCGGGGCTCGGCTTCGCGCTGGTCGCGCTCGTAGGGCTGCTCGCCGTCGGCGATGGTCTGGCAACGGAGGACAAATGATGATGGAGGGGTGTTCGTCGTGTTGAGCGGAGTGATCGCAATCGTGGTCGGCAGCGTTCTCGGCGGCTGCGCGCGCTATTTCGTCTCGGGCGCGATCGCGCGGCGGCTGGGCGAGACCTTTCCCTGGGGCACCATGACCATCAACATCACCGGCGCCTTCCTGATCGGCATTTTCGGCGCGTTGGCAACCCATCCCGGCTCGGTCTTCGCCGCGCCCAATCCATGGCTGTTCGCGGTGACCGGGTTCCTCGGCTGCTACACCACGGTGTCCTCGTTCAGCCTGCAAACGCTGACCTTGGCGCGCAACGGCGAGCCACTGCATGCGCTCGGCAATGTCGCGCTCTCGGTCGGACTTTGCCTTGCCGCCGTCAGTTTCGGATTTGTCCTCGCTGACGGTCTTGGAGGCTAGAAGCGGATGGCCGTTCCCTCCTCCACCGACCGCTGGCGCAGCGCAATGCTCTATGCCTGGGTTTCCTTCGGCAGCGTCCTTGGCGGCCTCGCGCGCTATTTCGTCTCCCTCGTGCTCGACACCGGCCCGGGCTTCCCCGTCGCGACGCTGTTCATCAATGCCACGGGATCGCTGATCATCGGCTTCTACGCGACGCTGACCGGTCCCGACGGCCGCGTGCTGGCGCGGCCCGAGCACCGGCAATTCGTCATGACCGGGTTTTGCGGCGGCTACACCACCTTCTCGGCCTTCAGCCTGGAGACCTTCCGCCTGTTCCACGGCGGCATGAAATACACGGCACTCGCCTATATCGCGGCATCCGTCATCTGCTGGCTGGTGTCCGTGTGGCTCGGCCATATGATGGCAAGCCGCTACAACCGCTTGACGAGGAGCTGACCATGCAAATCCCCAATCAGGCTGTTTCGCTCCGGATCTTCATCGGCGAGAGCGACCATTTCGACGGCAAGCCGCTTTATGAAGCGATCGTGACGACGGCGCGCGAGCGGCATCTCGCGGGCGCCACCGTGCTGCGCGGCCCGATGGGGTTCGGCAAGTCGAGCCGGCTGCACACCTCGAAGATCCTGCGGCTGTCGGAAGACCTGCCGCTGCTGATCGAGATCGTCGACAGCGAGGACAGCATCAACGCATTCCTGCCCATCCTGGATGGCATGATGTCGAGCGGCCTGATCACCTTGGAGAAGGTGCAGGTCCTGCAATATGGTGAGAGAGCCGCACACTGAGCACCGCGGCTGAACCGAGCCCGCCGTTTCCGGGAGGCGGAATGAACGACACCGTTACCAAGCCGAAAACTAGGACGAAGACCAAGGTCGAGCGGCCCAAGCTGCACAAGGTCATCCTAATCAACGACGACTTCACGCCGCGCGAATTCGTCACGATGATCCTCAAGGCCGAGTTCCGCATGACGGAGGATCAGGCCTACAAGGTCATGATCACCGCGCACAAGCTGGGCGCCTGCGTGGTCGCCGTGTTCACCAGGGACGTCGCCGAAACCAAGGCCACCCGCGCCACCGACGCCGGCCGCGCCAAGGGCTATCCCCTGCTGTTCACGACGGAGCCCGAGGAATAGGGCTTCATGTTGCGACGATGGATGATCTTGATCTCATCGCGCATCAGGCCATCACCACCGGCGTCTCTTCGGCGAGCCCGTACACGCGCTGTGCCTTCGAAAACCCCGCAATCGGAAATTCGCCGAGCTCGCGCCAGTCATGGCGGCAGGCGTTCGCGAAGACTTCCGAGACCACGACGGTGCGGCCGAGGCGGCCCGTGATCTTCTCCAGCCGTGCCGCGAGATTGACGGCTGGGCCGATGCAGGTGAAATCGAGCCGGTTACCGCCGCCGATATTGCCGTAGAGGATGTTGCCGACGTGGAGTGCGACGCCGAAACGGAAGCGCTCGACGACGTCGCCGACCGGAAAGGCGAGCGCCTCGACGCTGGCGCGGGATTCGCGCGCGGCCTCCAGCACGCGAGTGCAGACATGCGCAGCATCGCCGATATATTCGTCGATCGGGAACACCGCAAGCAGGCCGTCGCCCATGAATTTCAGGACCTCGCCGCCATGGCCCCGGATCGCGGCGACCTGGCAGTCGAAATAGTGGTTGAGGATCTCGACCACGGTCTCGGCCGGCAGCCGGTCCGACAATGCGGTGAAGCCGCGCAGATCCGAGAGCCAGATCGCGGCCTGCATGGTGTCGTTGTGGCCGCGGCGGATCTGGCCGCCGAGGATGCGCGCGCCGGCACGGTTGCCGACATAGGTGTCGAGCAGCATCTCGGCGGTGCGGCGCAGGCTGATGATCTCGGCGACGCGCGCGAGCGGTGTCACGATGGAGCGGATTGCCGCGATGTCGTCGTCGCTGAAGCCGCCGGGATGCCGCGTGACCCAGCTCGTCGCGTGGATCGAGCCGTCGAGATAGTGCATCGGCATCGCGAGGTAGTCGGTCACGCCTTCGGCGCGCATGTCGTCGAGGAACGGAAACCGCTTGCTGTCCGGATCGTCCATTCGTCCCCGGACCTCCAGCCCCTCCTCGAACACGATCCGGAGCGGGCTCCGGGCGAATTCGGGCGTGTCCAGGATTTCGAAATCGACGGTGCCGATCTCGACCTTCTGGCCCTGGCGCCAGATGAAGTTGCGGCCGAAGATTTCCGGATGCAGCGTGCGAATGAAGATGCCGAACCGCGACAGCGGCAGGCCGGCCGCGACCAGATGCTCGCAGACCTCGGCGATCATCTCGGAAGGGGTCCCGGACGACCTCGCACCGTCGATCAGCCAGTTGGTGATGCGCTGGATCTCGGAGTTTTGCATGTCCGCATTTGCGGACGAAGTCTTGGGGACGTCAAGCTGCGCGGTGGGCCAGTACCGCGACACGAACGCCCTGCTCGGAGCTAGCGCCCCACCTGCCCGCGATCCCGAATGAAATGATCGGCCAACACGCAGGCCATCATGGCCTCACCGACGGGCACGGCGCGGATGCCGACGCAGGGGTCGTGGCGGCCCTTGGTGAAGATCTCGGCGTCGGCGCCCTTGCGATCGACAGTGAGGCGCGGCTGGAGGATCGACGAGGTCGGCTTCACCGCGAAGCGCACCACCACCGGCTGTCCGGTGGAGATGCCGCCCAGAACGCCGCCGGCATGGTTGGAGAGGAAGCGCGTGCCATCATTGCCGGTGCGCATCTCGTCGGCGTTCTCTTCGCCGGTGAGTTCGGCCGCGCCAAAGCCGGCACCGATCTCGACGCCCTTCACGGCGTTGATGGTCATCATCGCACCCGCGAGATCAGAATCGAATTTTGCGTAGATCGGCGCGCCGAGGCCTGCCGGCACGCCTTCGGCGACGACCTCGATCACCGCGCCGATCGACGAGCCGCTCTTGCGGATGCCGTCGAGATAGGTCTCGAAGAACGCGGCCTTGTCCTTGTCCGGACAGAAGAACGGATTTTTCGCAATCTCGTCCCAGTCCCATTTGTCGCGGTCGATCTTGTGCGGACCGATCTGCACCAGCGCGCCGCGCACCTTCACATCGGGCAGCACTTTTCGCGCGATCGCGCCCGCAGCGACGCGCATCGCGGTCTCGCGCGCCGAGGAGCGGCCGCCGCCGCGATAGTCGCGCAGGCCGTATTTGGCCTCATAGGTGAAGTCGGCGTGGCCGGGCCGAAACTTGTCCTTGATCTCGGAATAGTCCTTCGAGCGCTGGTCGGTGTTCTCGATCAGCAGGCCGATCGGGGTGCCCGTCGTCACCTGCACGCCGGTCTCCGGATGCGCCATCACCCCGGACAGGATTTTGACCTGGTCCGGCTCCTGGCGCTGGGTGGTGAAGCGCGATTGACCCGGCCGGCGGCGGTCGAGATCCTGCTGGATATCGGCCTCGGTGAGCGGGATCATGGGCGGACAGCCGTCGACCACGCAGCCGATCGCCACCCCATGGCTCTCGCCGAAGGTGGTGACGCGGAACATGTGGCCAAAGGTGTTGAAGGACATCGCTGCTCGCTGGGTCGGTTCCGGCGTGTGGTAACGCGCGGGGGGCCGGGGGTCAAACCCATAGCCACCGTGAATGACGGCGAACCGGCTTAACTAAACTTCTCCAGCCACCCGTCGCGGAAGACGTAGACCGCGCCCTGCTCGATATAGAGCTCGGCCGCGCTGGCGGGCGTCTCAAGGCCGAGCGAAACCATCAGGGCCCGGCAAGTTCCGCCATGGGCGACCGCGACGGTATCGGTCCGGAGCTGGTCGTACCAGGCCCGCACGCGGACCTGCACATCGGCGTAGGTCTCCCCGCCCGCGGGGCCGACCGTCCATTTGTCGGCGAGGCGCCTGGCATAGACGTCCGGATCGGCCGCCTCGCTCTCGGCCAGCGTCAGCCCTTCCCAGCTGCCGTAGCCGATCTCGCGCAGGCGATCGTCGAGCGCGTAGTCCGCCGGCGGCAGTTCGAGTTTGCCGCGCGCGAGTTCCATGGTCTGGCGTGCACGCCCGAGCGGGCTCGACACGTAGGGTAACGTTGCCTTGTCCTTGCCGTCGCGCTTGAAGAGATCCGCCAGCACGCCGCCGGCCTGCACGGCCTGACCGCGTCCACGCGCGTTCAGCGGAACGTCCTTGGTGCCCTGAAGCCTCCCGAGCGCATTCCACTCGGTCTCACCGTGGCGAAGATAATAGATCGTGGGCACGGGCATTCCAGATTTATAAGCTAGTCCTTGCCGCCGAACGAGATGTCCGGCGCGTCCGGGCGCTTCATGCCGAGCACGTGATAGCCGGAATCGACGTGATGCACCTCGCCGGTGACGCCGCGCGCGAGATCGGAGAGGAAATACAGCGCGCTGCCGCCGACGTCTTCGATCGATACGTTGCGCCGCATCGGCGCGTTGTTCTCGTTCCACTTCAGGATATAGCGGAAGTCGCCGATGCCGGACGCCGCGAGCGTCTTGATCGGGCCCGCCGAGATCGCGTTGACGCGGATGTTCTTCTCGCCGAGATCGGCGGCGAGATAGCGCACGCTGGCCTCCAGCGCCGCCTTCGCCACGCCCATCACGTTGTAATGCGGCATCCACTTCTCGGCGCCGTAATAGCTGAGCGTGATGAGCGAACCGCCATCGGTCATCAGCTTCTCGGCGCGCTGTGCCACGGCCGTGAACGAGTAGCAGGAGATCAGCATCGACTTGGAGAAATTCTCCGGCGTGGTGTCGACGTAGCGGCCGTCGAGCTGCTCGCCGTAGGCGATCGCATGCACCAGGAAGTCGATCTTGCCCCACTTCTCCTTCAGCACTGCGAAGGCGGCGTCGATGGTCGCGGCATCAGTGACGTCGCAATGGCCGAGCACGAGGCCGCCGATCTCGGCGGCGAGCGGCTCGACGCGCTTCTTGAGCGCATCGCCCTGATAGGTGAAGGCGAGCTCGGCGCCGGCTGCGTGGCATGCCTTGGCGATGCCCCAGGCGATCGAGCGGTTGTTGGCAAGGCCGAGGATCACCCCGCGCTTGCCCTGCATCAGTCCCTGCATCAGACCTGAATCCTGCGACATTTTTGAGCGTCCCGTCGAGCTCTCGTTGAGGTCTGGAGGTACACCAGCCCTCCCCTGCGGTACAGTCCTAATACGCGGCGTTAACGCTGTTTCGAGCGCCGGAATAGCCGTTCCGTTCGGGTGTTATGATGATTGAGGCGCTCGCGCCGGACACCAGGACGTCAAGACGGCATGAGTGCGTTTCGCCAGAGTGTGGAAGCCATGATCCCGGCGTTGCGCCGCTACGCCCGCGCGCTCACGCGCGATGCGGATGCGGCCGACGACCTGGTGCAGGATACGCTGGTGCGGGCGCTGCGTTCGGAGCGCCTGTTCCTCGGCGGCGATGTCAGGAGCTGGCTCTATACGATCCTGACCAACCTCAACAAGAACCGGCGGCGCTCGCTGGCAAGACGCCCGCAATTCACGCAGCTGACGGAGAACAATCCGGATGCCAGCGGGACCGAGGCCGAAGGGCGCGACATCGAGAAGGCGCTGGCGACGCTGGTCGAGGAGCAGCGCTCGGTGCTTCTGCTGGTGATGCTGGAGGGCATGAGCTACCGCGAGGTCGCCGACATCCAGGGCGTGCCGATCGGCACCGTGATGTCGCGCCTGGCGCGGGCGAGAGCCCACGTCAAAGCCTCGCTGGAAGGTGAGCGCCCAGCGCTCAAGCGGGTGAAATGATGGCAGGGTTGATGCATCGCGCAGATCGCTTCCGCTGCATGGAGTGGGAAGCAACGCAGTTGAACCGCGTAAGATTTTTTGGGCCGCAGAGCCAGAGACGATCGATATGAACGACCACAGGATTCCAGTGACCGAGGACGAACTGCACGCCTATGTCGACGGCGAGCTGCCGGCCGAGCGCCGCGCCGACGTCGAGGCCTGGCTTGCCGCGCACCCTGAGGATGCCGAGCGCGTGCAGTCCTGGCAGACCATGGCCGAGATGCTGCACGCCCGCTATGACGGCGTCGCGCAGGAGCCGGTGCCGGCCCGGCTGGAGCTCGAGCGGCTGGAGCGCCGTCCCCGGCAATGGTTTTATGGCGCCGCGGCGGCTGTGCTGGTCGCCTTCGTGGCCGGCGGCACCGCCGGCTGGGTGGCGCATGGCGCCGCCAGCGCTCCCTCGACCTTCCAGAGCTTCACGGCGGACGCGCTTGACGCCCACCGTCTCTATGTCGTCGAGGTTCGCCACCCCGTCGAGGTCGGCGGCAACGAGCGCGACCATCTCCAGGCCTGGCTGACCAGGCGCTGCGGCTGGACCGTGTTCGCGCCGAACCTGGAGGCGAGCGGGCTGAAGCTCGTCGGCGGCCGGCTCTTGCCGGGGCCGAACGGTCCGGCGTCGTTCCTGATGTATGAGGGCGCCTCGGGCGAGCGGTACACGATCTACACCGCCAAGACCGAGAACGGCGCGACTCAGATGCGCTACGCCAAGGCCGACAAGGACGGCGCGCTGTTCTGGGCCGAGCGCGGCGTCGGCTACGTCGTCAGCGGCGGCAGCGATCGCGATCGCCTGACCAAGGTCGCGCAGGCGGTCTACGACCAGGCCGAGAAAAACGGTACCTGAGCAACCGCTTGAAAGCGGTGCCTCGATTCCGACATTGAAAATTTGGAATCAAGACATGGGTGCGTCTCATTATCGCACCGGATGCTCACGAGAAAATGAGTAGCGTTCGATCCGCCGATCGACGCGGGCGGCCTCGATTGGGGTTTTTGGTACCGCGCTGGTCCCCCTCTCGAGGCCGCACCTATTTATCGACTGCCCCGCCGGACAGCCGACACGTCGAACCACATGAGCCGAGCGGCGTTATCACGCCTCAGGCATATGACGAGCATCATCTGTTGAGAGATGCTCTGGTCCTTTGGGAGACCCCCTTCAGTTGCGATCTCGCCCTAAAGCGCGATGGCTCGCGCTTCAGCAATTTTCTCTGCGCATGATCTTTTCGGAGAACGGCTGAACGCCTCGCGCTCACGCGGCCCTCCGGGTCCGGATCATGCTTTAGCCAAGCCCGCTACGTGGATTGTAGGGGTGTTGGTCCCGCCACTTCTCCATCAATGCCTCAAGCTCGGCGTCGTTCCCGTCCGGTAGCATAATCCTGATGGTGACGAAGAGATCCCCGGTTCCGCCAGTTTTTGGCAATCCCTTGCCCTTGAGGCGGAAGGTCCGGCCGCTGGAGGTGTTTTTCGGGACCGACAGTTCCACGGCATTGCCGAGGGTCGGCACGCGGACCTTGCCGCCGAGCACCGCCTCGTAGAGCGTGACCGGCAGGTCGATCCTGAGGTCGGCACCCTCGATCTTGAAGAACGGGTGTGGCGCGATGCTGATCGTGATCAGGAGATCGCCCGGCGGATGGCCCCGAGCGCTCTCGCCCTGCCCCCGCAACCGGATCTGCTGGCCCTCGGTGACGCCGGCCGGAATCTTGACGTTGAGCTCCTTGCCCGTCGGCAGCCGGACGCGCTTCTCGCCACCCTTGACCGATTCTTCCAGCGAGACGGACATGGCGACATTGACGTCGAGATCGAGGCCGATCCCGCCGGTGTCGAATTCGAACTGCCCGGCGCCGCCGGCCCCGGGCCGCGCACCACGCGTCCCGCCGCCGAACATGCTGTTGAGGATGTCCTCGAACGCGCCGCCGCCCTGACCAGGGCCCGCGCCGCCACTGCGGAACGTATAGCTTTCGAACCCGCCGGGACCCGCACGGCCGCGCGGCCCGCCGCCACCCGGAAAACCCTGGAAGCGCGGCTTGCCGTCGGCGTCGATCTCGCCGCGGTCGAACTGCTTGCGCTTGTCCTCGTCGCCGATGATCTCGTTCGCCGAATTGATCTCGGAGAAGCGCTCGGCGGCCTTGGGGTCATCCTTGTTGCTGTCGGGATGGTGCTTCTTGGCAAGCTTGCGATAGGCGCTCTTGATCGCGGCAGCGTTGGCGCTCCGCGGCACCCCCAAGACCTCATAGGGGTCGCGCATCCGTCACGTCTCCTTCAGGAAATCGAATTGTTCAAAGGGCTCCCCGCCCCATCTGCTGGTCATGTGGGAGGCGAGTGGCATTTTTGCAACTAGCCGCAGAGCCGATTCCTAGCTCCGCCACGGCTTTAGCGTATGAATCTCCCAACGGCCACGGCTGCTTTGGCAGCCGGCGCCCTGGAGCCAGCTTTCGGTGCTGCCATTGACGTAGCTCGCCAGGAAGTCCCGGCACTTGCGGCCGTCCTCGGCGGCGTAGGACTGCGCGATCGGCGTCACCGAGCCGCGCGCTCCGGTTTCCGGGTTCTCCCAGTGCTGGCTGGAATCCTTGTCGCCCTTGCTCAGCACGTCGGAGGCGGCGTTACGGGCGAAGGCAAGATCGGTGTCGGTCGGCGGGGCTTCCTTTGCCGACCGCGCGATCGAGCCGGTCAGGTCGCTGTCGTCGGCCTTGGCGTAGGCGCTGGTGTCGTTGCGGGAAAAGCTGCAGCCGCCGGAGCCGAACCCGATCAGAATCATTGTCATGACAAAGCCGGACGGCCGGATCGCCGATAGGCCAACGCGTCCCCATGCCCTATATAGGGCGGTAGCGGACAACAACGCGTTTTGGGCCGCGGGACGCAATTCGGACTCCGGACATGACCGACACGACCTCGATGAAACACCAGACACCCTTAACATCCGGTGATTTCACCGCCGCCGACGAGCCATTTGCGCTGTTCGAGGCCTGGCTGAACGAGGCGATCAAGAGCGAGCCGAACGATCCGAACGCCATGGCGCTCGCAACCGTCGATCCCGACGGACTGCCTGACGTGCGCATGGTCCTGATGAAGGGCTTCGATGCCGACGGTTTCGTCTTCTACAGCCACATCGCGAGCCAGAAGGGCCGCGAAATCGCCGCAAATCCTAAGGCGGCGTTACTTTTTCACTGGAAGTCGCTGCGCCGTCAGGTCCGCATCCGCGGCAACGTGACGCCGGTGACCGACGCCGAGGCCGACGCTTACTTCGCCACCCGCCCCAAGCAGGCGCAGATCGGCGCCTGGGCGAGCAAGCAGTCCGAGGCGCTGGAAAGCCGCTTCGCCTTCGAACAAGCCATCGCCAAAGTCGCGGCCAAGCACATCATCGGCGAGGTGCCGCGGCCGCCGGGCTGGAGCGGCTGGCGCATCACGCCCTCGCGTATCGAGTTCTGGCACGACCGCCCGTTCCGCCTGCACGACCGTATCGAATTTCGCCGTGACGCGGCCGGCCAGCCATGGTCCAAGACGCGGATGTATCCCTGAGCTCAGGCCGACCTGAAAGATGTCCATGCCGCATTCGTCCAATGCGCCGCGCCGCACGCTGCTCCTGACCGGAGCGAGCCGCGGCATCGGCCACGCCACCGTGATCCGCTTCTCGTCGGCGGGCTGGCGCGTCATCACCTGCTCGCGGCATCCCTTCCCCGAGGACTGCCCGTGGGACGCCGGCCCCGAGGATCACATCCAGGTCGACCTCGGCAACCCCCAGGACACCGCGCGCGCGATCACCGACATCCGCAACCGGCTCGAAGGCGGCATGCTGCATGCACTCGTCAACAACGCCGCGATCTCGCCGAAGGGTCCGGGCGGCTCGCGGCTTGGCTCGGTCGACACCGACCTCGATACCTGGACGCACGTCTTCCACGTCAATTTCTTTGCGCCGATCATGATCGCGCGGGGATTGATCGAGGAGTTGAAGGCGGCCAGGGGCTCGGTCGTGAACGTCACCTCGATCGCGGGCTCGCGCGTGCACCCCTTCGCGGGCGCCGCCTATGCCACATCGAAAGCTGCGCTTGCATCCCTGACGCGCGAGATGGCCTCCGATTTCGGCCGGGTCGGCGTCCGCGTCAACGCGATCGCGCCGGGCGAGATCGACACCTCGATCCTGTCACCGGGCACCGAGAAGATCGTCGACCAGCAGATCCCGATGCACCGGCTCGGCACGCCGGACGAGGTCGCCAAGATCATCTACGTGCTGTGCACGGACACCAGCTCCTACGTCAACGGCGCCGAGATCCACATCAACGGCGGCCAGCACGTGTAAGGCCAGGCAGGCGAAGCATGGGCCGGTTCGCGAGCACTGCCTCACTCTACGAGCATTTGCGGCCGCCCTACCCGAGCGAATTCTTTCACAGCGTCGCGCACAAGCTTGGTCTCACCAAACAGGGCAGCCTGATAGACCTCGGCACCGGACCCGGACTCCTGGCGCTCGGCTTCGGCCCCTATGTCGGCCGCGTTGTCGGCGTCGATCCCGAGCCCGAGATGATCGAGGCGGCGCGACGCGCCGCAGCGGGCGCAGGGCGGTATATCACGCTGATCGAGGGCAAGGCCGAAACGCTTGCTCCCGACATCGGCAGCTTCGATCTCGTGACGATCGGGCGCGCCCTGCATTGGATGGATCGCGACCTGACGCTTGCACTGCTCGACCGGCTGGTCGCGCACGACGGCGCAATTGCCATCTGCGCCTCATTCTCGGCCACCGACGGCCGCAACCCGTGGCTTGACGGCTACAATGAAGCGCGCCGCCGATGGTCACCGGCCAAGCTGTGGGAGGAGGCCGGTCGGGGCACGCGGACTCACCGCGACCTCCCAGCATTCTTTCGCGGCAGTTCGTTTCAGCCCGCTGAACTCGTCTCAATCGAGACCAGCCATCTGGTCGGCCTGCACGACTTGGCGGAACGCACGCTCACCTACTCGTCGTCATCGCCGGAAGCGCTTGGCGAAAATGCCGACGCGATGCTGCGCGATGTCGGGCAGCATCTCGCTCCCTTCAGTCGCGACGGCGCCATCGCCGAGACCGTCGTCTCGACGGCCCAGATCGTGAAGCGCTAGATGATTTTCCCGCTCGAAGGGCGGGAAGCAAGGCGATCCAGACAACGCCGCCGCAGGACCTGGATCGCCTTTACCCTTCCGTTCCTCAATCGACTCGAATCCGACGCGACCGATCGCGCAGCCGCGGAGCGGCCGTGCTGAACGCAGTCGAGCAGTCGTCGTCGTTCTCACCATCGAGCAGCGGAGCACCACAGTGCCGGCACATGCGTGCCGACATCGACGACGCCTTGCCGCTCGCCAGGACCTGACGGTAATTCGCCAGATCGATGACGTTGCGGGGCGACGTTATGTGTTTTTCAACCATGGCTGTTCCTCGCGGCTAACATGCTGCTTATCGCAGACAAGTTTCGCGCAAACGTTCAGCCCACTGCTCAAATTTTACCGGAGGAATTGGGGCGGCGGGCACACATCACCGCGCGGCCTCAATCCCGCTCTATTCTGCGACACCAACCACCATGTCTCGTTGAACGGCGTAAGGTCTCGGTAGGTATCAAAGCCACTTCTTGAACTTGAAGATCCAGTACGGGACGATCGCGGCGGCGAGCATCATCACCAGCGCCATCGGATAGCCGTGGACCCATTCGAGTTCCGGCATCGCCTTGAAATTCATGCCGTAGATCGAGGCGATCAGCGTCGGCGGCATCAGGACAACGGCCATGACCGAAAACAGCTTGATGATGTTGTTCTGCTCGAGATTGACGACGCCGAGCATGGCGTCGAGCACGAAGGTGATCTTGCTGGAGAGATAGGAGGCGTGGTCGGTCAGCGAGGCGACGTCGCGCTGCATGGTCTTGAGCTGCTCACGCATGTCCTTCGACCATTTCACGCCCTCCACCACCGCGGAGAGGAAGGTGACGACGCGGCCGATCGACACCAGGCTTTCGCGAACCTTCGAGGTCAGATCGCCCTTGCGGCCGATCGAGATCAGGATCTGGGAATATTGCTTGGCGTGGCCGTGGCGCTCGCTCTCGGGCTCGAAGATGTCGTGCGAGACCTGGTCGATCTCCGCGCCGCAGCGCTCCAGGATGTCGGCGCAGCGGTCGATCACGGCGTCCAGCAGTTCCATCAGGACCATCTCGCCGGTGATCGCCGGCGCGCAGGACCGGGCCAGCTTGGCCTCGACCAGCGCAAACGGCTTGGGCTGGTCGTAGCGCACCGTCACCAGGCGATGGTCGCCGAGAATGAAGGTCACAGCCGTGGTCCGGGGCATGTCGGTGTCGGACTGGCACATCAGCGTCGCCGTCATGTAGCGCGCGCTGTTCTCGATATAGAGGCGGCTGGAGATCTCGATCTCCTGCATGTCCTCCCGGGTCGGGATCGCGATGCCCGAGAGCCGCTCCACCGCCTTGTCCTCAGCCGCGGTCGGGTTGACCAGGTCGATCCACACGGCGTGCTCCGGAACCGCCGCGAGGTCCTCGACGACCGCTTTCTTGAGGGAGGAGTCGGAGGGAACGAACACAGAAAACATGCACAACTCCAGCAGGGGGCCTGCGACAGACTGACAGCCCCTTAGCGCGATTCTGACAAGTTCATGATGACAAGCACATTAATGGAGCGTTTGCATTTGTGGCGGCGCCGTGGCCCAACCGTGGCACGGAATCGACAGTCCGGCGCCTTTTGCCCAAAAACCAGCACAGGAGCGCAAAACTTGCGGCAAAAAAGCCACAGGTTGGCTCTCGCAGCGCGGGAAAAGGTCTGAAACGCTGGAATTGTGGCAGATTTCCACGATAATAGGGGCCAACGGAGTCGTGGTTTTGAGCTTGGCTCAAGCTCCGCGTAAGCTTGTTGTTGTCGATTGGAACCAATTCATGTCGTCGCTGAAAGTTATGCTGGGTATTTTGGCCGCTGGCCTGATGCTGTCGGGCTGCATGCAGGCCACACATTTTGAAGCGACCGACACCAAGGCCTTCAAGCCGAAGGACAAGGAACTCCTCGCCAAGGTCCGGTACGAGAACACCCCGGTCGCCGAGCCGTTCCGCCGCGCCATCGTCGATTACCACCGCAAGGAATCGCCGGGCTCGATCGTGGTCGATTCCGACAACCATTACCTCTACTGGGTGTTGGATGGCGGAAAGGCGATCCGCTACGGCATCACCGTCGGCGAAGAAGCCATGGCCTGGTCGGGCATTGCCAAGGTTGGCAGCATGACCGAGTGGCCGGCTTGGCATCCGACCCCGGGCGAGATTTCGCGACTGGGCGTGCCGACCTACGTTGCACCGGGTCCGGACAATCCGATGGGCTCCCGCGCGATGTATCTCTACTCCGGCGGCAAGGACACGCTGTTCCGCATTCACGGCACCAACCAGCCGGAATATATCGGCGCCTCGATCTCGTCGGGCTGCATCCGCCTGACCAACGAGGATGCCATCGACCTCTACAACCGCGTCAAGGTTGGCACCATTGTCGTGGTGCTCGAGCCGAAGCACGGCGACTCGCCCTACAATTCGCGCCTCGCGCTCGGCGGCAGCCAGACGGGCCAGGCGGGCAGCTACTGATCGCTTCCTGCTCTCAGACATTCAAAAGCGCCGGTTTTACCGGCGCTTTTTTGTTGCCGGCTTGTGCGGCTCGGCTTTGCTGCCATTGGCGGCCGACTTGTCCGCAGGCGCCGGGGACTTCTGCGCTGCCTCGTCATCAGCTCCATCCTTGGCTGCATCCTTGGCTCCATCCTTGGCCTCAGGCCTGGCCGCGATCTCGCGCGGCGGCGCCTCCTCGGGCCGTTCCAACGGCAGCAACGGGGCGACCTGCGGCAGGGGATCCCAGACGTTCCACTGACAAATCCGGTAGTCATTGCGCCGCTGCGCCAGGTCGAGATGGATGTGGTCCTCGTGATACCAGTCCGAGCCCGGACCGAGCACGGTGGAGAAGCGCGCGCAGACCGAATGCAGCACGCGCTCGCGCACGTCGCGCGGCATGCTGCGGTCGGTCAGGCCGATCGACTGCCCGTTGGCGAGCTTGATGGCGCGAACGTCGAGCGCGTTGGCCTTGCCGTGCTCGGACAGCATCGCGCCGGCGATGCGGTTACGGCCTCTGCATTCGAAGCTGTCGAAATTGTCGAGGTCGCTGATGGTCGAGCCGAGGCTCGCCGCCAGCGGCACCATGTCCTTGCGCACCCAATCGGCGATCGCGGACGCCATGGTGCAGCGGAGGACCGCCGCCGGCTTGACCGCCACCTTGCGCTTGTCCGGCAGCACGATCGCCTCCAGCCGCACCAGATCCTCGCCGCCGCAGGCGCCGGGGCCGCGAATATCGGGAATGGACGGCGCGACTGCGATCTCCTCGGTCAGCGCCAGCCGGCAGGCCGAGAGCTGCTTCTCGGGCGGCGGCGCGGCCTCGGCGGGCTTGGTCGCGCTCGGCTTGTCGGAAGAAGGTTTTCCTTCGGTCTCCGGGGGGGCCTCGTCCGTTGCCTTGGGGGCTTCTTCAGGACGCGGTTTTGGTAGCGGTATCCTGACGGGCATCTTGGCGGAATGAACCGTCGCGCGCGGCCGTGGTGTACCAAAGCCAAAGATATCGAGCGGCGCAGCATATTTTCGCGCCTCTGCCCTCTCGGCCAGCACAAGCGACAGCCCCAGCGCGGCGGTAACCATTGCCGCGCCCGCGGACATATAGCCGCGACAAGACCATTTGCGGCGAAAGTCCGGCAGGCTAAAACTCATGACAATTCTTTGGCCCAGCGCTGAGAGCTATAAAAAGTCCAGCCCACCTCGGAGGAATGTCTGAATGCTTGGTTTGATGCAAGATTGGCCCCTGCTCTGCCACCGGATCATCGAACACGCCGCCAGGATTCATGGCAAGCAGGAGGTCGTTACGAGATCGGTCGAGGGACCGATCCATCGCACCACCTACGGCGAAATCCACAAGCGGGCGCTCAAGGTCTCGCAGGTGCTGGAGCGAGACGGCATCAAGCTCGGTGACCGTGTCGCAACGATCGCCTGGAACACCTGGCGCCATCTCGAGGTCTGGTACGGCATCATGGGGATCGGCGCCATCTGCCATACCGTCAATCCCCGCCTTTTCCCCGAGCAGATCGCCTGGATCATCAACCATGCGCAGGACCGCATCGTGATGACCGACCTCACCTTCGTTCCGGTCCTGGAGAAGATCGCCGACAAGCTGCCAAGCGTGGAACGCTACGTCGTGCTCACCGACAAGGCGAACATGCCGCAGACGACGCTGAAGAACGTGGTCGCCTACGAGGACTGGATCGCGGAGGCCGACGGCAAGTTCGAATGGAAGGACTTTGACGAGAACACGGCAGCCGCGATGTGCTACACATCCGGCACCACGGGCGATCCGAAGGGTGTTCTGTATTCGCATCGCTCCAACGTGCTGCACGCGCTGATGGCGAACAATGTCGATGCGCTCGGCACCAGCGCGTCCGAGACAATGCTGCCGGTGGTGCCGCTGTTCCATGCCAATAGCTGGGGCATCGCCTTCTCGGCGCCCTCGCAAGGCACCAAGCTGGTCATGCCCGGCGCCAAGCTCGACGGCGCCTCCGTCTACGAGCTGCTCTCGACCGAGAATGTGACGCACACGGCGGGCGTGCCCACGGTGTGGCTGATGCTGCTGCAGCACATGGCCGCCAACAATCTGAAGCTGCCGGACCTGAAGATGGTGATCTGCGGCGGCTCGGCGATGCCGCGCTCGATGATCAAGGCCTTCCTCGACATGGGCTCGAACGTGCGCCACGCCTGGGGCATGACCGAGATGAGTCCGATCGGCAGCGTCGCGGCACTGAAGCCGCCGTTCCAGAATGCGACCGGCGATGCGCGGCTCGACGTGCTGCAGATGCAGGGCTATGCGCCCTTCGCGGTGGAGATGAAGATCACCGACGATGCCGGCAAGGAGCTGCCCTGGGACGGCAAGACCTTCGGCCGTCTCAAGGTCTCCGGCCCCGCCGTTGCCAAGGCCTATTACCGCGTCGACAGCAACATCCTCGACGAGGAAGGCTTCTTCGACACCGGCGACGTCGCGACCATCGACGAGGCCGGCTACATGCGGATCACCGACCGCTCCAAGGACGTGATCAAGTCCGGCGGCGAGTGGATCTCCTCGATCGACCTCGAAAACCTCGCGGTCGGCCATCCCGCCGTGGCGGAGGCCGCCGTCATCGGCATCTATCATCCCAAATGGGACGAGCGGCCGCTGCTGATCGTGCAGCTCAAGCAGGGCCAGCAGGCCAGCCGCGAGGACATCCTGAAGTTCATGGACGGCAAGATCGCCAAATGGTGGATGCCTGACGACGTCGCCTTCGTCGACGGCATTCCGCACACCGCGACCGGCAAGATCCTGAAGACCGCACTGCGCGACCAGTTCAAGGATTACCGCTTCCCGAACGCGGCGGCGTAAAAGGTGCCACCCTCCCCTGGAGGGGGAGGGGCGGCTCGCATTTGAGCGCAGCGAAAATGAGAGACGGGGTGGGGCGACAGTCTCTCCACGGGGATGGTGCCCGTGTGGAGGGATCACCCCACCCCGCTCGCGCTTCGCGCGATCGACCCTCCCCCTCCAGGGGAGGGTGAACGACCCTTGAATTTGCCCCCGGGCCGTGGTCTCAACGGCCCATCGTCGCGCCAAATCGGCCGATACCGCCCCTAAAACCCCGGCAGAGCTTCACCCGATGGCCCGCAGGTTTTCCGCTCCCTATCAGTCGGAGCCCGTGTCCAGCCTCGCGAGCTGGGCGCGTAATCTGGCCGTGTTCGCGGTGGTGGCGGTGGTGGTCTCGATCATCATCGTCCGCTTCGACTTCCTGGAGATGAAACCGGCGCTGATGACGTTCTTCGGCGGGCTCGCGATCGCCGGTCTCTCGATCCTGTTTGGGCTCGCGGGCTTTGCCGCGATCTGGCAGAACGGCTCGCGCGGCATGGGGCGCATCCTGCTCGCCTTCCTCATCGACGGCGCGATCCTCGCTTATCCCGCTTATCTCGCTCTGCAATACCGCAAGCTGCCGCCGATCTACGACATCACCACCAACCCGATCGACCCGCCACGCTTCGACGCGCTCGCGCATCTGCGCACCGGCGATGGCACCAACACCGCGGTCTATGCCGGCCTCTATTCGGCCGAGCAGCAGCGCCAGTTCTATCCCGACATCGAGCCGATCGAGCTCGAGATCCCGGTCGATCGGGCCTATGCGATTGCGCGCCAGCTCGTCATCAAGCGCAAATGGCTCGTCATCGACGAGCGCGAGCCGCAGCCGCCGCGCCGTATCGGCCGCATCGAGGCGGTGGCGCGGACGCCGATCATGGGATTCCGCGAGGACATCTCGATCCGGGTCGTGCCCGACGGCGACGATTCCCGCGTCGATATCCGCTCGGCGTCGCGCTATTTCGACAGTGATCTCGGCAGCAACGCCGCGCGCGTCAAAAAATTCATCGACGATCTCAACACCGCGGCCGATGCCGACGCGCTGAAGCCGGTGAAGAAGACGCCGGTCGCGCCGCCGAAGGCGCCGGCGAAGACGGTGAAGAAGTGAGATCGGCGAATGGGGAGTAGCAAATAGCGAGTGGAAAGCACCTATTCGCTGCTCCCTATTCGCCATTCGCCCCTAAGCCATTCGATACGTTCCACCGATTACGGGATCGCCATCCGTCGTCACCACGCCGCGCGCGACCAGATCTTCCAGATGCGCCAGAACGGAATAGCCGGCGGCCGTCGTCAGCCTGGGATCGATGCCGATATAGATCGCGCGCACCATGGTCGGGATATCGGCCTCGCCCTTGGCCAGGCGGTGCAGGATCGATGCCTCGCGCGCCTTGCGGTGGCGGATCAGGAAGCGCACGAAGCGCTGGCCGTCCGGGATCTCCGGGCCGTGGCCCGAGAAATACAGATCCTCCTCGCGCACGGCGAGGCGGTCGAGCGACTCCATGTAGTCGATCATCGAGCCGTCGGGCGGCGCCACGATCGAGGTCGACCAGCCCATCACGTGATCGCCGACGAAGTTGAATTTCCGTTCGGGCCAGGCGAAGGCGAGATGATTGGCGGTGTGGCCGGGCGTCGCCACGGCCTCCAGACGCCAGCCATCGCCTTCGACGACGTCGCCATGGGCGAGCCTGGTATCGGGCGCGAAATCGCGGTCGGCGCCGGACTCCGGATTGTGCTTCTCGCTCTCGAAGCGCGGGCGCGAGGCACGGTGCGGGCCCTCGGCATAGACAGGCGCGCCGGTCGCCTGCTTGATCCGCGCGGTGTTCGGCGAATGGTCGCGATGGGTGTGGGTGACGAAGATATGGCTCACCGTCTCGCCGCGCACGGCATCGAGCAGCGCCGCCGCATGCGCCTCGTCGTCCGGGCCGGGATCGATGATCGCGACGTTGCCTTGGCCTACGATGTAGCTGACCGTGCCGGTGAAGGTGAACGGGCTCGGATTGTTACAGAGCACGCGCCGCACGCCGGGACGGACTTCCTCGACGACACCGGCCTTGAGCGGAAAGTTGCGGTTGAACGGGATGTCGTCGTTGTCGGACATGGGACTTCCTGTGCGTGCCGCCACACTCTTCGTCATACCCCGCGAAAGCGGGGTATCCAGTACGCCGCGGCACCAGTGGCGAAAGCAAGGTCTCCGGAATACTGGATCGTCCGCTTTCGCGGACGATGACAGCGCAGCAAGACAGCCACCACGGAATTCCGAGGCGACTAGAAAAACGCCTGGATGCCCGTGATCGCACGTCCCAGGATCAGGGCGTGGACGTCGTGCGTCCCCTCGTAGGTGTTGACGGTCTCGAGGTTATGGACGTGGCGCATCACGTGGTACTCGGCCGAGATGCCGTTGCCGCCGTGCATGTCGCGCGCGACGCGGGCGATGTCGAGGGCCTTGCCGCAATTGTTGCGCTTCATGATCGAGATCATCTCGGGCGCAAACTTGCCCTCGTCCATCAGACGGCCGACGCGAAGCGAACCCTGGAGGCCCAGCGCGATCTCGGTTTCCATGTCCGCCAGCTTCTTCTGCACGAGCTGGGTCGCGGCGAGCGGCTTGCCGAACTGCTTGCGGTCGAGCGTGTACTGGCGGGCGCGGTGCATGCAATCCTCGGCGGCGCCGAGCGCACCCCAGGAGATACCGTAGCGGGCGCGGTTGAGGCAGCCGAACGGGCCCTTGAGGCCGGAGACGTTGGGCAGCAGGGCGTCCTCGGGAACCACGACGCCGTCCATCACGACCTCGCCGGTGATGGAGGCGCGCAAGCTGAGCTTGCCGCCGATCTTCGGCGCGGAGAGCCCCTTCATGCCCTTTTCCAGCACGAAGCCGCGGATCTGGTTGTCGTGCTCGGCCGACTTTGCCCAGACCACGAACACGTCGGCGATCGGCGCGTTCGAGATCCACATCTTGCTGCCGGTCAGGCGATAGCCATCCGCGACCTTCTCGGCGCGGGCCTTCATGCCGGCCGGATCGGAACCGGCGTCAGGCTCGGTGAGACCGAAGCAGCCGACCCATTCGCCGCTGGCGAGCTTCGGCAGGTACTTCTTGCGCTGGTTCTCGTCGCCATAGGCGTAGATCGGATACATCACCAGCGAGGACTGCACCGAGTTCATCGAGCGATAGCCGGAATCGACCCGCTCGATCTCGCGCGCGACCAGGCCGTAGGCGACGTAGCTCGCATTGGCACAGCCATATTCCTCAGGCAGCGTAATGCCGATCAGGCCGAGCTCGCCCATCTCGTTGAAGATCTCGCGGTCGGTCTTCTCCTCGAGATAAGCCTTGGTGACGCGCGGCAGCAGCTTGTCCTGGGCATAGGCGCGCGCGGTGTCGCGCACCATGCGCTCGTCTTCGGTGAGCTGCTCGTCGAGCAGGAACGGATCGTCCCATTGGAAGGAAGCCGCAGCCGGCTTGTCCTTGGTCTGAGGGCGCACGCTCATGAAACGTCCTTTCGTCTGGTTCCGTCAAAATTTGCCCGACAAACTAAAGCGCCGCGGCAACAAGTGCAATTGCGTTGCAGATGGATGGGTCTGCGTAAATCCCGGGGATGCGTAGCGCGCGCCCCGGGATGACAGCGCTAGCTTTCGAGCTGCTCGTTGGCGACGATCTCGATGCCGAAGCCTGACAGGCCCTTGTAGTCGTGCACCGATGAGGTGAGGTGGCGGATCGAGGTGACGCCGAGATCGCGCAGGATCTGCGCGCCGACACCGACCTCGCGCCACTGGCGGTTGCGGTCCGCTTCGCTCGCGCTCTCATCGGGCAACGGGGCAACGGGGACACCGGCGGCGCCGTCGCGCAGGTAAACCAAGACGCCACGGCCGGACTTCTTGAAGTGCTCGAGCACTGCCGCCATGCGCTTGTGGCCGGTGAAGATGTCCTTGACGATGTTGGGCTTGTGGAAGCGCGTCAGCACGTTCTTGCCGTCGCCGACGCCGTTATAGACGAACGCGACGTGGGCGATGGAATCGAACGGCGAGCGGTAGGCATAGCCCTGGAGCGGCCCGATCGGGCTGTCAGTGACAAAGGTCGAGACCCGCTCGATCAGCTTCTCGCGTACCTGGCGGTAGGCAATCATGTCGGCGATGGTGACATGCTTGAGCTTGTGCTGGGCCGCGAAGCGGGCGACCTGCTCGCCCTTCATCACGCTGCCGTCGTCGTTCATCAACTCGCTGATGACGCCGACCGGCGGCAGGCCGGACAGCTTGCAGAGGTCGACCGCGGCCTCGGTATGGCCGGAGCGCAAGAGCACGCCGCCGTCCTTGGCGATCAGCGGGAAGATGTGGCCCGGACGGGCGAAATCGTTGGCGCCGACATTGGGATTGGACAGCGCGCGGCAGCACGAGGCGCGCTCTTCGGCCGAGATGCCGGTGCCGCCGTCGGGCTTGTAGTCGATCGAGACCGTGAATGCGGTGGTGTGCGCGGAATCGTTGTGGGCCACCATCGGATCGAGCCGGAGGCGGCGCGCGTCCTCGGTGGTCACGGGCGCGCAGACGATGCCGGAGGTATGGCGGATGATGAACGCCATCTTCTCGGCGGTGCAGAGCGAGGCGGCGACGATCAGATCGCCCTCGCCCTCGCGGTCCTCGTCGTCGGTGACGACCACGAGCTCACCCCGGGCAAAGGCCTGCAAGACTTCCTGAACGTTATCGGGCATTTCCCAATCTCTATCGGTTATGGCCGGGAGGCTTCGCCGGACGCCTTAGCCGGACTTGGCCCCAAGCGCTAGTGTCCTGGACGCAACCGCATATGCCTGACGGTGGCCCGGCCCGCGGGTCTGAGGCTTGCACCGAAGATACCAGGGATATAGGCGCACACGGCCCGGACGGAAAGCGGCAGCGCCGCCTTCAGGGCAGCACTTCGCGCCGCTCGCCGAGCCGGACATCGAGTTCGGCCCGCTTGTCGGGCAGCAGCCCGGCCTGGGCGGCTTCGATCACGGTAAACAGCTCATGAGCGTCGCTGAGCCGGGTCACGGTGACGTAGCTGGCGCCGGCCGCGTAGAGCTCGCCCACATCCGACAAGAGATCGGCCGTGGCAACGATCATGGCGGTCGGGTTGAGGGTGCGGACGTGGCGGACCAGCTTCTCGTTGCTGGCGCCCTTGAGAAGGGCGTCCGGCACGCTGAGGATGATCATCTCGGACTTGCCGACGCCGGCATGGAGCAGCGTGTCGGCGCTGCTGATGTCGCCATAGATCACGTGCAGGCCGCGCGACAGCAGCGTCTTGTACACATTGGGATTGAAGTCGATCACGGTAATCTGCTCGAGCAGCACCGGCGCCTGCCGTTCGATCTCGGCCAGCAGCGCGCTCGCCGCACGGAAAAAGCCGAGGATGACGATGCGGCGGGCCTCGCCATGGCCGCCCTCCTGCCCCTCCTCGGCATGGCCGTTGCCATGGTCGAGGTCGCGCAGGCCGATCCGCTTCAGGCGGCCGATCGCCCAGCGGGTGATCTCGTCGCTGCGGGTCATCACGAAGGTCGAGAGCACCGCCAGCACCACGAAGGCAAAGGAGGCTGCGTTCGCCGTTTCGGCCGCGATGTGATGGTCGGCGACGCCGGTCTGGATCACCACCAGCGAGAACTCGGAGATCTGCGCGAGGTTAAGGGCCGGCAACAGGCTGGCGCGCAGGCCCTGCTTCATCAGATAGAGCGGGGCGAAGGTGGTGACGAGGCGGCTCACCACCGTGAACGCCGCGATCATCAAGGCAAGCCCGATCACGGAGAGGCCCGGCACGGGAATGGTCATGCCGAGCGCGACAAAGAACAGCGTGATGAAGAAGTCGCGGAGCGTGGTGACCTTGGCGGTGACGTCGAGGGCGTAAGGGAAGGTCGACAGCGAAACGCCGGCGATCAGCGCACCCATCTCGCGCGAGAGCGAGAGCCGCTCCGCGGTCTCGGCGACGAGGAAGCACCAGGCGAGTGCGCCAAGCAGGATCAGCTCGGGGCGGCGGGCAATCTGATGGAATAGGCGCGGCAGCACGTAGCGGCTGACCAGCAGCGCGGCGGCGACCAGCACCGCGACACGGCCGATCGACAGCAGGATGACGCTGACCTCGAGATTGGCGAGGCTCGGCTGCACCGCCAGGAACAGGATGGCGAAGATGTCCTGGAGCACCAGGACGCCGAGCGTGATGCGACCAGGCAGCGTGTCGAGCTCGCGCTTCTCGTAGAGCACCTTGACGATGATCACGGTGCTCGACAGCGCGCAGGCGACGCAGAGATAGACCGCATCGAAATGCCCACCGCCGAGCGACAGGCCGATGCCGACGAAGAACAGCACCCCGAGCAGGCAGCCCCCGATGAGCTGGCCGCCTGCCGCGAACAGGATCACCTTTCCCGCCCGCACGATCTTCTTCAGGTCGATCTCGAGGCCGATCATGAACAGCATGAAGATCAGGCCGAGCTCGGAAATGACGCTGATCGATTCCTGTGATTTGACCCAGCCGGCACCGAATGGACCTATGCAGAAGCCGGCGATAAGGTAGGCCAGGATCAGCGGCTGCCGGGAGAAATGGGCGAGCAGGCCCAGCATCCAGGCAAACAGAATACAGAGAGTGATGTCGCGAATGAGTTCGTGCATACCAAATTGGTCCGTTTTGCCGCACCCTAGAGCCAGGTTGCGGCGCGGCAAGCGAGCAATTCGTCACATGCGAGCAGGGTTTTTCGCAGCAATGCTGCTATGTCCCCTCGCCTCTGCCGCGCCCGCAGCCGCGCAATCCAAGGTCAATATCGAACAAAACTTTGCCGATTCGCTCACCACACTGCCGAAGGAGGAACTCGCCGTCTCCGGCGGGTTCTATGTGCCCGCCTATTCCAGCGTCGCGATGAGCCAGGGCAAGCTGCGAGTCGACTTCTCGGTGACGCTGAGCGTTCACAACGCCTCCGAGACCCAGCCGCTGGTGGTCAAACGCATCGCCTATTTCGACACCGCAGGCAAGCAGGTCGAGACCTACCTGAAGGGTCAGGTGGCGCTGAAGCCTCTGGCCACCGTCTCGATCTTCATTCCGACCGACGACGTGCGCGGCGGGACCGGGGCCAATTTCCTCGTCGACTGGGCCGCAACAGGCGAGATCGCCGAGCCCGTGGTCGAGGCCTTGATGGTTGGCGGCGTCGCCAATGCGCATTACGCTTTCATCAGCCAGGGCCGTCCGACCCGGACGGCCACAAAGAAGTAGAGGCCGTCCGACGAGGACGGCCGGCAAGAAGTAAGGCACGCCGGCGCAAGGCCGGCCGCTCAACAAGAACAAAACGAGGAACGCCCCCATGACGTCCAGCTTCGATTTCGCGCCCCTGTTTCCCGCAGGGCTGCCGGCCCCTTCCGCGCGCTGGACGGGCCTCGCCAAGTACAGTTTCGTCGGCGGTAACAACGACTCCGAGCAGTTGCCGCTCGACGGCCTGATCGAGGCGACCAATTCCGCCCTGCAAAAGGAAGGCCGCTCGCTTGCCACTTACGGGTTGGCACACGGGCCACAGGGATATTTGCCCCTGCGCGAATTCCTGGTGACAAAACTGAAGCGCGACGCCGGCATCAACTGCACGGTCGACGACCTCCTGATCGTCTCCGGCTCGCTGCAGGCGCTCGACCTCGTCAATGCGACGCTGCTGACGCGCGGCGATACCGTGATCTTCGAGCAGGACAGCTATCAGGGCTCGTTGACCCGACTGGCACGGCTCGGGGTCAACGTCGTCGGCATCCCCCTCGACAAGGACGGCATGCGTATGGACGTGCTGGCCTCGACGCTGGCCGATTTGAAGAGCCGCGGCATCCGGCCGAAATACATCTACACCATCCCGACCGTGCAGAATCCGACCGGCAGCATCATGCCGGAAAGTCGTCGCGCTGAACTGGTGCGGCTCGCGGCCGAATATGGCGTGCCCATCTTCGAGGACGATTGCTACGCCGATCTCGTCTGGTCGGGACAGCGGCCACCGGCCATCCACGCGATGAGCCCGAACGGCGGCGTGATCCATATCGGCTCGTTCTCGAAATCGATCGCACCGGCGCTGCGCGTCGGCTTCATCGTCGCGCCCTGGGATGTGATGTCGCGGATGCTGGCGCTGAAGACGGACGCAGGCTCCGGCGCGCTGGAGCAGATGGTGCTGGCCGCCTACTGCAAGCCGCATTTCTCGACCCACGTGCCCGCGTTGACGAAGGCGCTGCGCACGAAGCTCGACACGCTGATGGAGGCGCTGAACGAGCAGTTCGGGACGGCGGCCGAGTTCGAGGAGCCCAAGGGCGGCATTTTCCTGTGGGTGAAGCTGCCCGACCAGGTCGATACGCTCAAACTGTATCAGGCAGCGCTCGCCGCCGGTGTCTCGATCAATCCGGGGCCGGAATGGTCGACCAACAAGCCCCATTCCAGCTCGCGGCTCAGGCTGTGCTTTGCGAGCCCCTCACATCAGCAGATCCGTGAGGGCGTCGCAGTGCTGGCCGAGGTCTGCCGCAAGGAGTTCGGCGTGCCGGCCCGCAGCGCCAATGTGGAGAAGCGGGCCTAAGGCTCGCTCTAGGCCACCCGAGGCTGGCTGCCGTGGATGGCGGAGGCCAGCCGCAGCAACAGTACGATCGAGACGTTGCCCTTGCCGGCCTCGATCTGGGCGATGTAGCGCTCCGAAATCCCGGAGCGGCGGGCAAGCTCCCGGCGCGACAGCTCGCACCGCGCGCGCGAGGACCTTAAGCGCTCGCCCAGCTCGGCCAGGAACGCGGTCTCGGAATAAGGCGGCACGGCACAGCTCCCCGGCAGTACCTCGCCCGCGAAATCCATGACTTGATTCAGCATCGCTCTCACCAACTTCGCCTTCGGGAGCGCCATCCTAGCCTTGATACGACCGGCCTCATTGATGCGGATCAAATTCGCGCGCGAATGGCAGCTCGCGTGGACGATCGCGCGCGGGATGCTACACTTGCACTTGTTCGAGGCGGGGTTTTTCAGGACATGACGCGTTGTCTAGGCTGCTGGATCGCGGCGGTGGTGCTGTGGATTGCGTTCGCGCCCGCGGCCGGCGCCGAGACGCTTGCGGCAACGGTCGAGCAATGGGGCCTGCTCGGCTCATGGGCGGTCGATTGCGCGGCCCGGCCCGACCGCAACAAGGGCTCGCTGTTGACTTACGAGATCAGGAAGGACGGCCGGGTGATGTACCGTCGCGATTTCGGCGAGGCCAAGGACGAGAACGAAGTGGTGTCCGCCACGGTCGACGCCGAGGGCCTGCTCAATGTGATGGTTTACTTCCCCTCGCTGCACCAGACGCGTGAGTTCGGGCTGCTGCTGGCGAAGGATGGCAGCCTGAGCGCGATCTACAATCGCAGCGAGCGCGGTGTGTACACGATCAGGGACGGCAAATACGTCGCGACAGGCGCGCCGACACCAGCGCAGCAACGCTGCGATTGACCATCGCGGCTGAGCATGATCTCTCGCAAGACCGCTTCACATTTTTCCGGATTATCTCTGTCTGAACATCCATTCAGAATTCTCTTCCAGTTTCTCCGGAACGTTCGCACAGATGCGCCGTTCTCATGTGCATTGCATTGGAGGAGGACATCATGAAGAAGCTTGGTTATGTGGTTGCGGCTCTCGGCGCGCTCGTCATCGCGGCACCGACGCTGGCAAGTGCCGAAACGGTGGTGATCAAGCGCGGTGGCCATCACGGCCCGTACGTTGCCCGCGCCGAATACGGCATGCATCGTGACCACGGCTGGCATCGCGGCTGGCATCATCGTGACCGGGTGGTGGTGGTCAATCGCGGTCACCGGCACCACTGGGATTGATGCGTAATGCATCATGGAAATGGCCCCTCCCGGGGCCATTTCTTTGCGTCCGAAAAGCGTGCTGGCGCTAATCCCACGCCGGCGCAAAGCCTGGATTGACGCAACGCCTGTCCTTGGGCAACGCCGCGATCTTGTTGCGGTCGAAATCGTCGAGCGTGATCTTCAACGCATCGAGGTTGGCCTGCTGGCTTTCGCGGCGCGAGGCCTTCGGGATCGCAGCGACACCGTTCTGGTCGAGCAGCCATTTCAGCGCGACCTGCGCGGCGGTCGCGTTGTGCCTGGCACCGATCTCGGCCAGCACCGGATCCGACGCGATGCGTCCCTGCGCGAGCGGGCAATAGGCGACCAGCGGGATCGACCTGGCGTTGAGATAGGCCAGCACCTTCGATTGATCGAGCATGGCGTGATATTCAATCTGGTTGCAGGCGATCGGGGCCTTGATGTCCTCGACCGCAATCTTGAGCAGCGCCGTGGTGAAATTGGCCACGCCGATCGCCCGCGTACGCCCCTCCTCCTTCAGCTCCATCAGGGTCTCGAACACCGCGCCCCAGTTCGCGGATTTCGATGGCCAGTGCACGAGGTAGAGATCGACATGGTCGAGCCGGAGCTTGGTCAGGCTGGTGTCGAAGGCGCGGCGGATCGCATCGGGGTTGAGATTCTCGTGCCAAACCTTGGTCGTGACATGCAGCTCGCCGCGCGGCAGTCGGGCCGCGGCGAGCGCCGCACCGATCGGCTCTTCATTGGCGTACATCTCGGCGGTGTCGATGTGGCGATAGCCGATCGACAGCGCGCTCTCGACCGCCGCGCGGCAGGCATCGCCCTGCATGCGGAAGGTGCCTAGGCCGAGCTTGGGCATGCTGATGCCCTGTGTCTTCAGATGATCCATGGGTCAACTCCTGACGTATTTCAGCCGCCGAACACGCGGTGGGGCCGCGAGGGTAAACTCTTCGGTGATGGAAAAGAGGTGGCGGGAGCAATCAGTATAGCGCGGGAGGCGTGCGGCGGCCAATCAAGATCGGGTTAGCTTTGGATACGCAAACCCTTCCCCACCGTCATGCCCGGGCTCGTCCCGGCCATGACGACGGAGAGAGTCACGAATGCTGCGCCACCACGGCCGGGCGCGCCTGCGGCTGCGGCACGATGTCGACCGACCAGAGGTCGCGGTTGTCGACGTCTTTCAAGGTCACGGTCATCACGCCGCTCGCACCGTCGATGTCGACCCTGCCGAAGAACTGCAGGCCGAAGCACGGCGCGAGGTTCTCCCCCTGCGCCTCGCTGCAGCCGTTCTGGTACATCGCGACCGGGCCAAACGTGTTGTCGAGCTCGCCCGGACCCCAGGTGCCGGCATGGAGCGGGCCGGAGACGAACTCCCAGAACGGCTCAAAATCCTGGAATTGCGCCCTGTTCGGATCGTAATAATGCGCGGCGGTGTAGTGCATGTCGGCGGTGAGCCAGACGATGTTGCGGATGCCCGCGCGCTTGATCGAGGCCAGCAGATCTGCGATTTCGTGCTCACGCCGATCGGGCGCTCCATTGCCGAGCGCGACGGCATCGAGGCTGACGAGGCCAATCGGCAGGTCGGCCGCGATCACCTTCCAGGTGGCACGCGAAGCGGCGAGCTCCCGCTTCAGCCAGGCGAGCTGCTCGGCACCGAGAATCCAGCCGCGATGGTCCTCGCCCTTGTTCCAGCTGTCATCGCGGTAGCTGCGCATGTCGATCATGAAGACGTCGAGCAGCGGACCGTAAGCGATCTTGCGATAGACCCGGCCCTGTCGTGCGCCGATGTCGCGGATCGGCATGAAATCGAAGAAGGCGCGACGGGCGCGCGAGACCAGGCGCGGTGTGCCGTCGTCTTCATAGCCGGCGTCGTCGTAGCTGCCGGTCGGCGACCAGTCGTTGGTGACCTCGTGGTCGTCCCACTGTGCGAACATCGGGACGTTCGCATGGAACGCGCGAAAATGCTCGTCGAGATGGTTGTATTTGTAGTTGCCGCGGAATTGCGCCAGCGTGTGCGCGGCCTCGGCTTTCTCCTCGGTCACCAGATTGCGCCAGGTCTCGCCGTTCGGCAGCTTCTGCTCGGAGGGAATCGTGCAGTCGGCGTAGATGTGATCGCCGGAGTGGATGAAGAAGTCCGGGCGATTGTCCAGCATGGTGCGATAGCTGCGATAGCCGCCGCGCGAGATGTCGATGCCCCAGCCCTGCCCCGCGACGTCGCCCGACCACACGAACGAGATAGATTGCCCTGCGGCCGGCGCGGTGCGGAAATGGCCGACGCGGCTTTCGCCGGCAATGCCGGTGGCGATGTCGTCGAAACGCACGCGATAGAAGATGTCCTGCCCGGACGGCAGATCGTTCAGCAGCAGTTTTGCGGTGAGGTCGGCATCGGGCAGCGCGTCGCGCGAAGCTGACGCCATGATCGTCTTGAAACTCTCGACGGTCGCGCATTCCACCTGCATTCGCGCGGGCCGGTCGGCGCGCGCCCAGATCACGGCGGAGCCATCCGAGACATCGCCGGACTGAATGCCGCCCATGATTTGCGGGCGATCGGCGGCGCGGCTGATCGATGGCTTTGCGAGTGTGCCGAGCGCGGCAACGGCGAGACTTGAAGTCGAGCGGACCAGGAACTGCCGCCGGGTCCATGCGCGCGAGGCGCGGAGCGTTGCCATTCAGGAAACCTTCGTCGAATCGCGACGGAAGGTGCCTGCGCTCCTTGACCCCTATCCTGACGGTTTCTTGACTCCGCGCCTACGGTTTTGCGACGCGGGGATGACGGGACAGACCCGGCTAGCGCTTCCAGTTGCAAATGCCGCCGGTGCGGCACGGCCAGGTCTGGATGCGGGTGTCCATCGCCTGCGCGTCCAGCGGATTGCCGCGACGATGTGCGAGCTTGGTACGCGCTGCGCCGCGTGGCTGGGCGCTCCTGGCATGAACAGGCTTCGGCTCGGCCACGTGCACGCGCTCGGCGGCAACTTTCTTCGGCACGTCCATCGGCTCGGCGCGCGCCTGCGCCTCGTTGCCACCCTTCGCCTCCAACGCGACCGGGGCGAACTGCGTCTCGGGCCCGAGCCGCTTCGGCGACAGCACCGCCTTGGAGAGATCGAGACCAAGATATTCGTCGGGCTTGTAGTCGTCAGCGCGCGCAATGCCGCCCCATGCGAGCACGAGGGCAATGGCAACTGCAAAAGGAACGCTCTTCAGGACCACGGACGCCTCTTGAGATTGCTTATTTCAAGGGTGATTTACCCCTATTTAGGAGGCGTCACGCGCAATTCCAGCGGCCAAGTGCCGCCGTGGTTAAGAAGTTTGGCGCTGTCAGGCGACCTTTCGCGCTGCACCCGTCCCGTCCAGGAACCCCATCAGGCGGCTGCGGATGATCTGTTCCGCCTCATCCATGATGCGATCGACGAGTTCCTTGCAGGAGGGGATGTCGTGGATCAGTCCTGCGACCATGCCGCAGCTCCAGGCGCCGGCGTCCATCTGGCCGTCCAGCATGATCTTGGGATAGACGCCCGCGACCTGGTCGTGGATATCGTCGATGCTCAACTTGGCGCCCTTCTCGCGCTCGATCTCGAGCAGACGATCGACGTTGGCGTTCTTCAGCACGCGCTCGGTGTTGCGGAGAGCGCGCATGATCAGGCGGGTGTCGAGCTCGGTGGCCGCAACAAGCGCGTTCTTCACGTTCTGATGCACCGGTGCTTCCTTGGTGGCGATGAAGCGCGTGCCCATGTTCATTCCGGCGGCGCCCAGCGACAGCGCCGCGACGAGGCTGCGCCCGTCGGCCATGCCGCCGGAGGCCACGAACGGGATCTTCAATTCCTCCGCCGCGCGCGGCAGCAGGATCATGTTGGGAATGTCGTCTTCGCCGGGATGGCCGCCGCACTCAAAGCCGTCGACGCTGACGGCGTCGCAGCCGATGCGCTCGGCCTTCAGCGAGTGGCGGACCGATGTGCATTTGTGGATCACCTTGATGCCAGCGGCCTTCAGCGCAGGCATGTACTGCTCCGGGCTGCGCCCCGCCGTCTCGACCGCCTTGATGCCGCCTTCGACGATGGCCGCGATGTATTCCGGATAAGGCGGCGCCGAGAAGGTCGGCAGGAAGGTGAGGTTCACGCCCAACGGCTTGTCCGTCATGTCGCGGCAGCGCGCGATTTCCTTCGCGAGCAATTCCGGCGTCTTCTGCGTGAGGCCCGTGATGATGCCAAGCCCTCCGGCATTGGAGACGGCAGCGGCGAGTTCGGCAAAGCCGACGAAATGCATGCCGCCCTGGATGATCGGGTGCTCGATGCCGAACAGTTCGGTGATCGCAGTCTTCACGTAGGGGCCTCCCGGATTTCAGTTTGTATTGGGATCAGTCTAGTCGGACTTTTGCTCCGCGGTCACCATTTCTCTCCGAAGGGGCGGATCTCCATCTCGAAGGTCCAGGCGCTCTTCGGCTGCTGATAGAGCTGCCAATAGGCATCCGCGACAGACGACGGCGGCATCAGAAGGTCGGGATTATCAAGCGCATTCGCCCCGAGCGCTTCGAGCCGGCGCTGCCGCACCCACTCGGTGTCGACGCCGGAATCGATGATGAGATGGGCGACGTGGATGTTCTTCGGCCCGAGCTCGCGCGCCATCGCCTGCGCCACCGCGCGCAAACCAAACTTGGCGCTGGCAAAGGCGGCAAAGCCACTGCCGCCGCGCAAGCTCGCCGTCGCGCCGGTGAAGAAGATGTTGCCGCCACCGCGCGGCAGCATCAGCCGCGCCGCTTCCCGGCCCGCGAGGAAGCCGGAATAGCAGGCCATCTCCCACACTTTCCGGAATACGCGCTCGGTGGTGTCGAGGATCGGGAAATTGACGTTGGCACCGACGTTGAAGATGCAGACTTCGAGCGGCGCATGCTGGTCGGCGTCATTGAGGAAGGAGATGACCTCCTCCTCTTTGCGTGCATCGAGCGAGCGCGCGTGAATCTCGCCGCCGGCGGCCTCGATGTCCTCCACCAGCGGCGCCAGCTTGTCACCGTTGCGGCGGCCGGCGAAGACCGTGAAACCTTCCGCGGCAAATTTCTTGGCGATCTCGGAGCCGATGAAATCGCCGGCCCCGATCACGGCGGCTGTCGCATTTCGCTTGGGCAAGGTCGCCTCCTTCGGTGAGAACGGTATGTGACCGCGTCAGAGGCTATAGTTCTAAAATAGAACTGTCAAACCACGGGGGTGAATGATAGCCTTCAATAGAAATAGCGCTGATCATTCAAGTCAGTTCCTTTTTCTGACTTACTACCCTTTGCCGGAGATCGCACCATGAAGTGGGACACGCTGGATGAAGAGCCCTGCTCGCTCTCCCGCACCGTCGCCGTGGTCGGCGACCGCTGGACGCTGCTGATCCTGCGCGAATGTTTTTTACGCGTGCGCCGGTTCGAGGGATTTCAGTCCTCGCTCCAGATCACGCGGCACCTGCTCTCGGAGCGACTGAAGAAGCTGGTACGGTTCGGCATCCTGCGCCGCGTCCCCTATTCCGAGGCGCCCAAGCGCTACGAATACATCCTGACGCAGAAGGGCCTCGACCTCTACCCGATCATCATGGCGATGGTGCATTGGGGCGACACCCACATGGGCGACGAGCGCGGCCGCCCGCTGCTGCACCAGCACAAGACTTGCGGCAAGGAGTTCGACCCCGTGATGGTCTGCTCGGAATGCGGTGAGCCGCTGCACGCGAAACAGGTGCATGTGCATGCGGGACCGGGGCGGAAGGAGGCGGTGGGATAGAGTGGCGCCAGGCGCATCCTTCAACCGCCTCTGCTCAGTGCGTCTTGGTCTCTTGTCTCGCCCGACTTCTGCTCCTTCTCCGGATTGCCCTTCCAGGACTTGTCGGTCTGGGCGTGGGATCCCCAGTCATTCTGACGCCGGGGATCGTCGGTGGGCCGTTCCTTGCTCATCGGATCTCGCTTTCCATGGGAGCTTACGCGAAGGGAACACCGTAATACGAGTTGATGCCGCGGACTGCCGCGTCGTCACCCCAGTTCCAATCGCTGCGTTCGCCATATTTCGGCGCGCCTTCGAGCGTCTTGGCGGTAATCCCGGTGACATAGCCGCCGAGCTCCGTATCGTATTTCAGCGACTGCCAGGGCAGTAGATAGTGATCGTTGCCGAGGCCCAGGAAGCCGCCGAAGCCGAGCACGGCGTAGGACACCTTGCCGCTGACCTTGTCGATCATCACGCGTTCGATCGAACCGATCTTGTTGCGGTCGGCGCCATAGACCGATGTTCCCTCGACCTTGTCACTGCCGATCAATCGGCCCATCTCGCCGCGATCCAGTTCGCCTTGATTCAACATCCCGCTTCTCCACTCAGCCAATGTATGGATCAACTTGCGTGAAGGGATGATCGTTCCTGCGTGCAGGTGTGGCATCTCGCGGCCAAGCAGGAACATCACGGAAAACGCGCCGTTCTCGTATTCACATCAGGACACCTGGCGTGAGGTGAAGCATGAGCGATTTTCGCGATATCCAGCACGGCATCAACGATCCCGTCGACGGTGTCGACGTCAAGCGACAGTTCAACACCAACCAGACCCCGCATGAGCGGGCGCAGCGACACGCCGATGTGCGCGCTGTTCCGTCGGCCTCGCCGGCAGAACCGTTCCTGCCTGAGAGGTTGCGGCGCAAGCCGACCGATCCGATCAATCCGCGCACCGGTCGCAATCCGACGGATTAGGAACCTCGGTCCCGGCGCGGTGTTGGTCGGCGCAAAGACCCGCGCGGCCAGCGGCCGCGTCGCCAATCCGGAGGACCGACCATGAGACGTGCCGTCATCGCCTTTGCTTGCGTGCTTTTCACAGGCCCCGCGCTCGCCCAGTCGCTCGGCGAGAAAACCGGCATCAACTCGGCGCTCGGCGTCGCGCCCGCGACCGCCGATTTCGTCAAGGAGGTCGCCATCAGCGACATGTTCGAAATCGAATCCAGCAAGCTCGCCGAGCAGAAGGGCACTGCGCAGGAGAAATCCTTCGCCCAGCAAATGGTGACCGACCACACCAAGACCAGCAGCCAGCTCAAGGGCCTGGTCGGCGACGGCAAGGTGCAGGCGACCCTGCCGACGGCGCTCGACAGTGCGCACCAGAGCAAGCTCGACAAGCTCAAGGGCGTTACGGGCAAGGATTTCACCTCGGACTACAACTCCTATCAGGTCAGCGCGCATGAGGACGCGGTCTCGCTATTCGAGCGCTACGCCAAGGGTGGCGACAACTCGGCGCTGAAGGACTGGGCCGGCAAGACGCTGCCGGCACTCAAGCATCATCTCGATATGGCCAAGGAGCTCGGCAAGGCGCCTAGCGTCGGGCAGTCCAGGTAATCATCGCGTAAGGATGCCGGCCTCACCGGCGTCCTCATGTTAGCAACCTCTCCACTCGTCCCGCTCGTCGAGATCGCAAGGTTGCGGAGACCACCATGGCGCATCAAGGCAAGACTTCAGTATCCCGCCGGCACGTCGTTCACGCGGCGAGCGCGACGCTCGCTGCGGCTTCGCTGGCGTCTTCGTCAGCGAAAGGAAACACAGAGATGGCCGAGCACGACCTGATTGATCCCGTCACCCGCTTTCCGAAGCCGCCGTTCAAGAAGCAGTCGCAGCCCTGGCCGGGCCTTGCCGGCAAGATGGAACCTCGGCCGGACCACGGCGAGACCAGCTACAGGGGCTCCGGCCGGCTCGCCGGCCGGAAGGCGCTGATCACCGGTGGCGATTCCGGCATGGGCCGCGCGGCTGCGATCGCCTATGCGCGCGAGGGCGCCGACGTCGCCATCAACTATCTGCCGGCGGAAGAGCCCGACGCACAGGAGGTGATCGCTCTGATCAGGAAGGAAGGGCGCACCGGGCTTGCGATCCCCGGGGATCTCAAGGATGAAGCGTTCTGCAAGAAGCTGGTCGAGCAGTCCGTGCAAGGCCTCGGCGGGCTCGACATCCTCGTCAACAACGCGGCACGGCAGCAGACGCGCGCCTCGATCCTCGACGTCTCGTCGGAAGATTTCGACGCGACCATGAAGACCAACATCTACGCGCCGTTCTGGATCATCAAGGCAGCGATGCCGCATCTCAAGCCGGGCTCCTGCATCATCGGCACGACGTCGGAGCAGGCTTACGATCCCTCGCCGGACCTCTACGATTATGCACAGACCAAGGCCGCGACGATGAACTACGTGAAGTCGCTGGCGAAGCAGCTCGCGCCGAAGGGCATTCGCGTCAACGGCGTCGCTCCGGGACCGATCTGGACGCCACTCCAGGTCTCCGGCGGCGCCACGATGGAGAAGCTCGAGAAGTTCGGCGACATGACGCCGCTCGGTCGCCCCGGCCAGCCGGCCGAGCTCGCTTCGATCTATGTGCAGCTTGCCGCGACCGATGCGAGCTACGCGACGGGCCAGGTGTATGGCTCGGCGGGCGGATCGGGACAGCCGTAACGCCATCCACATGAGCGGAGCAGCGCAGACTGCCACTCAGGAACCTTCGCGGTCATCCAAGCTTTACAGGAATGTCATGAAGGATATCACGCTCGAAAACCGATGGCATTAGTTGACGTCAAACCTACCAAGATCGACATCGCGATCGCGGATGAGATCGCTGATCACACCAATTCAGGCCTCGAGCACACCGCGCAGACATTGACCTGGGCCGCCGACGAGCACGTGTTGCTCGCGCTGGCTGCCGCGGGTTGGCTCTACGCTCATCTTCGGCAGCCGCAACAGCGGCCCATTGCAAACCACGTTCTAGCTGTTTCACTGGCGACGGCCGTTCTGCCCCACGTCCTGAAATCCATGTTCGATCAGATCAGACCAGACCGGCTGACCATACGAGGGCACCGACATGGAGTTCCGATCTCGGGACAGGCGCGCGACGCCTTCCCTTCCGGTCACGCGGTTCATATGGGCGCGCTTGCCTCCGCGGCCGGCTTGCTGCCGAAAACCCCGCGTCGGTTGCTACGCGCGGTTGCGGTCGGGCTTTCGCTGACTCGGATTGCGGTGCTCGCGCATTGGGCGAGCGACGTCGTCGCGGGCTTCGTCCTTGGTGCGGCCGTGGAGCGACTGATGCGGCCATGGACGCTGACCAAACCGCGGCGCGGAAACGACGATGGCGGGCGTCGCCATGACTGAATATGTCGTGCGCTTCATCGCCGGCGGCGTGATCGTATCCGCGTTCGCAATCCTCGGTGACGCGCTCAAGCCCAAGAGTTTTGGCGGCCTCCTCGGCGCCGCGCCGTCGGTCGCGCTCGCCACGCTCGGCATCGCGGTCGTTCAGCACGGCCCGCGCTACGCTGCGGCCGAAAGCCGGACCATGATTTACGGCGCGGTCGCCCTCGCATGCTACAGCCTCGTCGTCTGCCATCTCCTGATGAGATTTCGGCTCGCGGCGCTGCCCGCCACCATCGTCGCTTTTGCCGTATGGCTCGCAGTCGCCTTCGGCCTGCTCGCGGGTCTTGGAGGTGCCGCCTGATGCTGATCAAGCTGTCATCGTCGTCGCTTCATCAGACGCGCTGGTACGAATACGGCGTTCGCTTCCTGCTCGGTGGACTGGCGACGGTTTTCGCAGGCGTCGTGGGAGCGCGGTTCGGCGCTTCAGCCGGCGGGCTCTTCCTCGCGCTTCCCGCCGTCTTCTGCGCCAGCGCCACGCTGATCGAAAGCCATGAGCGCCGCGCCAAGGAGAAGGCCGGTTTCAGCGGACGGAGGCGCGGACAGCAGGCGGCCGCGCTGGACGCCGCGGGCGCTGGCCTTGGAAGTATCGGCCTCGCAGCGTTCGCGGCCGCGTTCTACGTCACGGTATCGGCAAGCATCATCGGCGCGTTCGCCATCGCCATTCTGGTCTGGGTCCTGGTTTCGGTGTCGGCGTGGTGGCTGAGGCGGACGCTTCGCATCACCTCTCGCCGCACGGAGCACGGACGCCAGGGGCAATCAGCGAGCGGCCGCGGCCTCCCGTAGCATCAGGAAATCATGCATCGCAGCAGCGGTCTGAAGCTGATCGATGCGCGCCACGACAGAATCGCGCTGCTGTCCATCCGGCAAGCCCGACAATTCCTGCTCGAGCCGCAGCTGCTCTGCCTTGAGACGTTGCTCAAATGTATGCGGCTCAGATCGTCTTCGCATCTTCCATCCTCGGTGGTTGCAGCCCCGAGCTGTTGGCCCAGCGCTCGACTTGCTCGATGACCTTCTGATGACTCGGACGCACCGGCTTGGGCGCCTCGGGCTCTTCGGAAAGCTTGCGGGGTAACCTGACTTCCTCCGTCATGGCCTCTTCTCCCTCTCCGAGAGAATGCGCCACCGTCAGAGTTGTTTCAATAATAACTTATTGATTTTAATGGGTATTTTTACTCATCTGGTGATTTTTCCGACTCTTGTGGAACTCGCGCCAGACTCGTTCGTTGAGCAAACTACTCAACTTACTCACTTTGCGTGATCGACCATGAATGACCTTCGCGCCGAGCGCCTCCAGATCATGCTCTCCCCGGAAGAGCTGGCCGCCATCGACGATTTCCGGTTCAAACATCGGATGCCGACGCGGGCGGCAGCGGTCCGCGAGCTCCTCAAGTTCGGATTGGCCGCCGTGGGCGTTGATGCAGTGGCCGGCGTGAAGTCGAGCAGCTTCGGGGTGTTCGGCCGCGGACCCGACGGACACACCGAAGGCGGCAACGACTGATCGAACGTCCCTCGCCAAGCAAAACGACCCCGGCACAGTGGTGCCAGGGCCGTCCTTGGAGATTGCTTCCGGCTCACCGGGGGTATGACAACCGGAAGCAGCCTGTCGACGCTTCGCGCGGGGATTCGTTCCTCGCGAGAACTAGCCGGTCGGCGCGTCGCCGGAATCGTCCGGCATCACGCCTGAGCCCGGCGTCTTGGTGTTATCGTTGAGCTTGGGATCGCGCGTCGCCTCACGCGACGGCGAGCCCTTCGGATCCGTCTTGTGCACGGTTTGCGCGCGTTGCTTGTCGCGCGGTTGATCTTCCGCCCGCTTGTCCTTGACGATGCCGTGGTCGGAATGCGCCATGATGTCCTCTCGCCTCTCCAGATGTCCTGAAGCGCTTACGCGCCGGCACAACGAATGTTCCAGCGCGCGAGGCCCGCAGCGCTAACTATGCGTGGCGTGGATTGCCGCCGATGCATTCTCCAGATGCACCTGCCGCACCGTCGTCACTGTCGCGAACGCGACCGAGACGCCAAAGGCGAGAATGAGCGAAAGAAGAGCCAGACGTGGAGCCATCGCAAAACCTCCTTCTGGAATAATCAACGCGATCGACTGTTCGTGGATGATCCTGGATTGTTTGCTTGCATTCCGTGAGCGGTCTCACATGCAGATTGACGAAGATGCGAGCGTTCACGCATCCTGCGTTCGGAGGACGCGGACCTTTACGGGCGGGATTTCACCATCCAGCCAGTCCTGCTCGGTCGCCAATGCCGTCCAGGCATCCGCCATACGCAAATAGCGCTTGTGGGCGGGCTGCCCTTCCGCGCGCTCGGCGAGCTGAAGGCAATTGTCGGCGTTATCCCTGAACATGTCAGACTGTTTCATACAGAAGATGTGGGGACGGAACTCTCGCTCTGCAATCGCCCTTACCGGATGGTAACGCCAGGGAACTTCGCACGCCATCGGTCATTGGAGATGCATGAGGATTCTCGTCGCGATCATCCTGGCTTTCGTCAGCACCTCGGCGTTCGCCGACAGTAGGGGCGAGCGAACGGCCGGCGACCGCGTGCCGACCGCAACCGATGTCATCAACGGCCTCTACACTTTCAGCCGTTTCCAGCAGGGCCTGCTGGAGAGCACCGACCTGAAAGGCAATGCGGAGGTGAAAAATCTCGCGGCCCTGCGCGCCGAGGAAGCAGGCAAGCGCGACAAGATCCTGAAGCAGATTCAGGACGCGATCGGTGCGGAGCCGCACGCCGGCAAGACGACGTCAGTGAGCGCAAGCCTCGCCGAGCCAGAAAGCGCGGATGGACCAACTTACGTCAGAAGCTTCTATGCCGCGCAAATTCCCGAATATGACTCCGCCATCAGTCTCCTCGAGCGCTATCTGAAAGCGCCCGACAATCCTGCGCTCGCGGCCTTCGCGCGCGAGCAATTGCCGATGCTGCGCACGCAGGTCAAAGATGCGGAGCGCACCATGGCGGACAAATAGCAGCCCTATTTGTCTTCCGGGTGTTGCTGCTGGTTGTCCGGCCGCACCGTACGGTTACTCTCAGGCATCTTGTCCCGGCCGGCATCGCCGTTGTCGTCCCTGCCGCCCGAGGTCGAGGTGCCGCTGCCGCTGGGGTTCGATCTGGTCGCGGTCCCCGTGGTCTGCGAATCAGCGTGTGGCGTGGCGGAGCTTGCGGCGGGGTCGCCGGTCACAGCCCCGCGCCAGCTGGGCGGGCCAGCTTGGCACCAGCTTGGGGCTGGGAGCTCTGGTGCAGGCCAGAATGCCAGCGGCCAGGGCGGCTTTTTCCTGAACGGGATGGAACCATCGTCACTCCTCATCGTTATTTTGACCGGGCTGAGCATGGCAGGTTCCAATTCCAAGCGCCGCAACGTTGGCGCTTGATTTCGAATTTGGCTGACGCTCTATTTTGACAACTGCGTCACGCCTTGGATTCGGCCGACGCCGCGGGGGAATCAGTATGAGCGACCTCGATCCCGGAACTGCATCACGCTCCGGTCGTCGCGTTCCAAAGCCAAAAAACAACGGTATGTCGGACCCGGATTCCCGGCCGGAATTGCTGCTTGTCTTGCAGGCCATGCGCAGCGGCGATTTTTCGGTGCGGATGAGCGGGGACTATCTCGGCATCGACGGCAAGATCGCCGACACTTTTAATGAAATCATCGCCGCCAACCAGCGCATGGCGCAGCAACTCGAGCTGGTCGGTCAGGTCGTGGGGCGCGAGGGCAAGACCCGCCAGCGCGTGAAGTTCGGCCTTGCCAGCGGCTCCTGGGCCGACATGGAAGGCTCCGTCAACACGCTGATCGACGATCTGCTGTGGCCGACGCGCGAAGTGACGCGCGCGGTCGCGGCGGTGGCGCAAGGCGACCTGCTCCAGACCGTCAAGCTGGACGTCGACGGCCGCCCGCTGCGCGGCGAATTCCTGCAGTCGGCGACCATCGTCAACACCATGATCAAGCAGCTCGGCGTGTTCACCTCCGAGGTGACGCGCGTGGCCCGCGAGGTCGGCACCGAAGGCAAGCTCGGCGGCCAGGCCCAGGTGCCTGAGGTGACCGGCGTCTGGAAGGATCTGACCGAGAGCGTCAACTCGATGGCGAACAACCTGACCAACCAGGTTCGCAACATCGCCGAGGTCACGATCGCGGTCGCCAACGGCGACTTGTCCAAGAAGATCACCGTCGACGTCCGCGGCGAGATCCTTCAGCTCAAGGAAGCCATCAACACGATGGTGGACCAGCTGCGCTCCTTCGCCTCCGAAGTGACGCGCGTGGCGCGCGAGGTCGGCACCGACGGCAAGCTCGGCGGCCAGGCCATCGTGCCCGGCGTCGCCGGCACCTGGAAGGATCTGACGGACTCCGTCAACGCGATGTGCGGCAACCTTACCGCACAGGTTCGTAACATCGCCAATGTGACCACCGCCGTGGCGCGCGGCGACTTGTCCCGCAAGATCACAGTGGACGTGCGCGGCGAAATTCTGGAATTGAAGGACACCATCAACACGATGGTGGACCAGCTCAACGCCTTCGCCTCCGAAGTGACCCGCGTGGCGCGCGAGGTCGGCACCGAGGGCAAGCTCGGCGGCCAGGCCCAGGTGCCAGGTGTGGCCGGCACCTGGAAGGACCTCACCGACAACGTCAACTTCATGGCGTCGAACCTGACCGCGCAGGTCCGCAACATCGCCGACGTCGCGACCGCCATCGCCGGCGGCGACTTGTCGAAGAAGATCACGGTGACCGTCTCGGGCGAGATCCTTCAGCTGAAGGAAACGCTCAACACCATGGTGGACCAGCTCAATGCGTTTGCCGGCGAAGTCACGCGCGTCGCGCGCGAGGTCGGCACCGAGGGGCGGCTCGGCGGTCAGGCCAACGTGCTCGGCGTCGCCGGCACCTGGAAGGACCTCACCGAGAGCGTCAACTCGATGGCGTCGAACCTGACCGCACAGGTCCGCAACATCGCCGAGGTGACGACGGCGGTCGCGGGCGGCGATCTGTCGAAGAAGATCACCGTGGACGTGCGCGGCGAAATCCTGGAGCTGAAAGACACTATCAACACGATGGTGGACCAGCTCAACGCCTTCGCCGGCGAAGTCACCCGCGTCGCGCGCGAGGTCGGCACCGAAGGCAAGCTCGGCGGGCAGGCCCAAGTGCGCGGCGTCGCCGGTACCTGGAAGGACTTGACGGACTCGGTCAACTCGATGGCCTCGAACCTGACCGGCCAGGTCCGTAACATCGCCGAGGTCGCCACCGCCGTTGCGAAGGGCGACTTGTCGAAGAAGATCACGGTGAACGTGTCGGGCGAAATCCTTCAGCTGAAGGAAACGCTCAACACCATGGTCGACCAGCTCAACGCCTTCGCCGGCGAAGTCACGCGCGTCGCCCGCGAGGTCGGCACCGAAGGCAAGCTCGGTGGTCAGGCGCAGGTGACGGGTGTCGCCGGCACCTGGAAAGATCTCACCGACAACGTCAACTCGATGGCGGGCAACCTCACCGCACAGGTCCGAAACATCGCCGAGGTCGCAACCGCCATCGCTGGCGGCGACCTCTCGCGCAAGATCACGGTGGACGTGCGCGGCGAGATCCTTCAGCTGAAAGACACGCTCAACACGATGGTCGACCAGCTCAACCGCTTCGCGGGCGAGGTGACGCGCGTCGCGCGCGAGGTCGGCACCGAAGGCCGCCTCGGCGGTCAGGCCAACGTGCCCGGCGTCGCCGGCACCTGGAAGGATCTCACCGACAGCGTGAACTCGATGGCGGGCAACCTCACCGCACAGGTCCGCAACATCGCCGAAGTGACCACCGCCGTGGCGCGTGGCGACTTGTCCCGCAAGATCACCGTGGACGTGAAGGGCGAAATTCTCGAGCTGAAGAACACCATCAACACCATGGTGGACCAGCTCAACGGCTTTGCCGGCGAAGTGACGCGCGTGGCGCGCGAGGTCGGCACCGAGGGCAAGCTCGGCGGCCAGGCCGAAGTGCCCGGCGTTGCCGGCACCTGGAAGGACCTCACCGACAACGTCAACTTCATGGCCTCGAACCTGACGGCCCAGGTCCGCAACATCGCCGAGGTCGCGACCGCGATCGCCGGCGGCGACCTGTCGAAGAAGATCACGGTGGACGTGCGCGGCGAGATCCTGCTGCTCAAGGACACCCTGAACACGATGGTGGAGCAGCTCCGCTCGTTCGCGGCCGAAGTGACGCGCGTGGCGCGCGAAGTCGGCACCGAAGGCCGGCTCGGCGGTCAGGCCGTCGTGCCCGGCGTCGGCGGCACCTGGAAGGATCTCACCGACAACGTCAACCTGCTGGCCGCGAACCTCACGACGCAGGTCCGCAACATCGCCGAGGTCACCACCGCCGTCGCGCGCGGCGACTTGTCCCGCAAGATCACCGTGGACGTGAAGGGCGAAATCCTCGAGCTGAAGAACACCATCAACACCATGGTGGACCAGCTCAACGCGTTTGCCGGCGAAGTCACCCGCGTCGCGCGCGAAGTCGGTACCGAAGGCGAGCTCGGCGGCCAGGCCCAGGTGCCCGGTGTGGCCGGCACCTGGAAGGACCTCACCGACACCGTCAACTTCATGGCGGCGAACCTGACCGAGCAGGTCCGCGGCATCGTCAAGGTGGTGACCGCGGTTGCGAACGGTGATTTGAAACAAAATCTCACCGTGAAATCGAAGGGCGAAGTGGCGGCGCTCGCCGACACCATCAACAACATGACCGAGACGCTCGCGACCTTCGCCGATCAGGTGTCGTCGGTGGCGCGCGAGGTCGGCGTCGAAGGACGGCTGGGCGGTCAGGCCGACGTGCCCGGCGCGGCCGGCACCTGGAAGGACCTCACCGGCAACGTCAACCTGCTCGCGGCCAACCTCACCTCGCAGGTGCGCGCGATCGCGGAAGTCGCGACCGCCGTGACCAAGGGCGACCTCACCCCGTCGATCCAAGTCGATGCCCGCGGCGAGCTCGCCGAGCTGAAAGACAACATCAACACGATGATCACGAACCTCCGTCTCACGACGGACGTGAACACCGAGCAGGACTGGCTGAAGACCAACCTCGCGAAATTCACCAACATGCTCCAGGGCCAGCGCGATCTCACCACCGTCGGCCGGCTGCTGCTGACCGAATTGTCCCCCCTGGTGAACGCCCATACCGGCGTGATCTACCAGGTCGAGAACGAGGATAGTCCGCGGCTCCTGCTGCTCGCCTCCTATGCCGGCGACGGCGTCTATCCCTATCAGCGCGTGCTCCCGCTCGGCGACGGCCTGATCGGCCAATGCGCCCTCGACAGACGGCCGCGCGTCATCGCCGACATTCCACCCGACGTGGTGCCGATCAACTCGGCGCTGTTCCGCGTCGCGCCAAAGAACCTCGTCGTGCTGCCGGTGCTGTTCGAAGGCCAGGTCAAGGCGGTGATCGAGCTCGCCTCGCTGACCTCGTTCACGACCTCGCAGATGACGTTCCTCGAGCAGCTTACCGACTCCATCGGCATCGTGCTCAACTCGATCGAGGCGACGATGCAGACCGAAGGCCTGCTCAAGCAGTCGCAGCAGCTCGCCGGCGAGCTCCAGACCCAGCAGCGCGAATTGCAGCAGACCAACGACCAGCTCGAGCAGAAGGCGCAGCAGCTCGCCGAGCGCAACGTCGAGGTCGAGCGCAAGAACCAGGAAATCGAGCAGGCCCGCCGCGCGCTGGAGGAAAAGGCGACCGAGCTCGCACTGACCTCGAAGTACAAGTCCGAATTCCTCGCCAATATGAGCCACGAGCTGCGCACGCCGCTGAACTCGATCCTGATCCTGGGACAGCAGCTCACAGACAATCCGGATGGCAACCTCTCGGCCAAGCAGGTCGAGTTCGCCCGCACCATCCATGGCGCCGGAACCGACCTGCTCAACCTCATCAGCGACATCCTGGATCTCTCCAAGATCGAATCCGGCACGGTGACGGTCGACGCCGAGGAGATTTTGACTGCGAACCTGCTCGAGACCGTCGGGCGGCCGTTCCGGCACGAGGCGGAAAACCGCAACCTGTCGTTCAAGATCGACGTCGACCCGAACCTTGCGCGCAGCATCGTCACCGACTCCAAGCGCCTGCAGCAGGTCCTCAAGAACCTGCTTTCCAACGCCTTCAAATTCACCGCCGAAGGCGAGGTGCGCCTGAAGGTCGTCGCCGCGGTCGGCGGCTGGGGCACGGATCATCCGGTGCTGAACTCCGCGCCGGCGGTGATCGCGTTCGAAGTGACGGACACCGGCATCGGCATTCCCCTGGAGAAGCAGAAGCTGATCTTCGAGGCGTTCCAGCAGGCCGACGCCGGCACCAGCCGCAAATATGGCGGCACCGGTCTCGGACTTGCGATCAGCCGCGAGCTCGCAAGCCTGCTCGGCGGCGAGATCCATCTGCGCAGCGCGCCCGGCAAGGGCTCGTCCTTCACGCTCTATCTGCCGCTGAAATATTCCGGCCCGACGCTCGCGCCGCGTGCGCCCGCGCCGCAGCAGTACAGTCAGCCACCGGCGTTGCAAGCGGCCGCGCCCGAACAGCAGCGCGTCATCGAGCAGATTGCCGACGACAGGCTCAATCTCGAACCCGGCGACACCATCCTGCTTATCGTCGAGGACGATCCGCATTATGCCCGCGTGCTGGTCGATCTCGCTCGCGACAAAGGCTTCAAGGTTCTGGTCGCCGCGCGCGGTGCGGAGGCGCTGGAGCTTGCCAAGCAGTATCAGCCGCGGGCCGTTTCGCTCGACGTGTTCCTGCCTGACATGCTGGGATGGACGGTGCTGAGCCAGCTCAAGCACAATCCGCTGACACGCCACATCCCCGTGCAGATCATCACGCTCGACGAGGACCGGCAGCATGCGCTGGCCCGCGGCGCCTTCTCCTTCGTCAACAAGCCGACCACGACCGAGGGCGTCTCAGCCGCGCTGACGCAGATCAAGGAATATGCGCGGCCGCGGCGCAAGCGGCTCCTGATCGTCGAGGACAACGAGGCCGAGCAGCTCTCGATCCGCGAGCTGCTGCATCACGACGACATCGAGATCGTGACGACGGACACCGGCGCCGGCGCGCTCTCGACGCTGCGCGAGGCACCCTGCGATTGCGTGGTGCTCGACCTGCGGCTGCCCGACATGAGCGGCTTCGAGGTGCTGGACCAGATCCGCAACGACGAGAGCCTGTCGAACGTTCCGGTGGTGGTCTTCACCGGCCGCGAGCTCTCGGCGGAGGAGGATGCGGAACTCCACACCATGGCGCGCAGCATCGTGGTCAAGGGCGTGGAATCGCCGGAACGCCTGCTCGACGAGACCGCCTTGTTCCTGCATCGCGTGATCACGGAACTGCCGGTCGAGAAGCAGCGCATGCTGGAGAAGCTGAACAGTTCCGACGAAGACCTGATCGGCAAGACCGCCCTGCTCGTCGACGACGACGCCCGCAACATCTTCGCGCTGTCGAGCGTTCTGGAACGGCGGGGCATGAAGGTGCTGACGGCCACGACCGGCCGCGAGGCGGTGACGCTGGTCGAATCCAATCCGGAGATCGCCATTGTGCTGATGGACATCATGATGCCGCAGATGGATGGCTATCAGACCATCGGCGTCATTCGCGAAAATCCGGCCTTCGCCCGCCTTCCGATCATCGCGCTGACCGCCAAGGCGATGAAGGGCGACCGTGAGAAATGCCTGGAAGCCGGTGCGTCCGACTACCTCGCCAAACCCGTCAACACCGATCAATTGCTGCTTGCGATCCGCATGTGGCTGCACCGGTGAGTTTGGATCCGCGAATGGACCACGAAAAGGTCAACATCCTCCTCGTCGACGACCAGCCGGCCAAGCTGCTCGCCTACGAGGTGATCCTGAAGGAACTCGGCGAGAACCTCGTGATCGCATCATCGGGCCGCGAGGCGCTGGAGGTGCTGCTCAAGACCGAGATCGCGGTGATCCTGGTCGACGTCTGCATGCCCGAGCTCGACGGCTTTGAGCTCGCCGCGATGATCCGCGAGCACCCTCGCTTCCAGAAGACCGCGATGATCTTCATCTCGGCCATTCAGGTCAGCGACATCGACCGCCTGCGCGGCTACGAGATGGGCGCGGTCGATTACGTGCCGGTGCCGGTCGTGCCGGAGGTGCTGCGCGCCAAGATCAAGGTGTTTGCCGAACTCTACCGCAAGACCCGCGAGCTCGAACGGCTTAACCAGGAGCTCGAGGACCGCGTTCGCGCACGCACGGCCGAACTGGAGAATTCCACCGCGAAGCTGCGCGAGAGCGAGGAGCGGCGCAGCATGGCGATCGCCGCCGGCAAGATGGGATCCTGGGATTGGGACTGGGTCAACGGCGACTGGATGTGGGACGAAGGCCAGTACCGCATCTTCGGCGTGACGCCGGAGACCTTCAATGTCACCTCAGCCAACATCCAGGCGCTGCTGCACCCTGATGACGTCGACCAGTTCGGCCAGGCGATTGCCGCGTTCAATACCGGCGCGCACGCCTATGAAGGCGAGTTTCGCGTCAGCCGGCCCGATGGCGAGGTGCGCTGGTGCGTCGGCACGGCAGCCGCGACAGTGGACCAGGGCGGCCGCGTGGTACGCGTGAGCGGCGTCACCGTGGACATCACCGAACGCAAACGCGCGGAAGAGAGACAAAACCTGCTTGCGCGCGAGGTGGATCATCGCGCCAAGAATGCGCTGGCGCTGGCGCAATCGATCGTGCGCCTCACCCGCGCCGACGAGGTCAAGGCTTACGTCAACGCCGTCGAGGGGCGCATCAACGCGCTGGCGCGCGTGCACACGATCCTGTCGCTGTCGAGCTGGCAGGGCGCCGAACTCTCGAGGCTGATCGACGAGGAGCTCGCGCCCTACTCGCTCGGCGGCCAGATCAAGCTGGCCGGTCCGGAAGTTCAGCTGGTGCCGGCGACAGCGCAGACGCTGGCGCTGGCGCTGCATGAGCTCTTCACCAACTCGGCGAAATATGGCGCGCTCTCGACGCGGTCGGGGCGGCTTGCGATCGGCTGGCAGGTCGAGGACGACCACCTCACACTGACCTGGGACGAAACCGGCGGTCCGCTGGTGAGGACGCCGAAATCCCGTGGCTTCGGCACGCGGAGCCTGCTTGCCAGTGTGGAATCGCAACTCGGCGGACAGGCGGAGTTCGACTGGCGTGCCGAAGGCCTGTTGTGCCGGCTCGAGGTGCCTCTGACGCGGAAGACCGTAGGGCCGGCGGCCGCGAGCAAGTTCGACGCGGCTCCGTCCGAACCCCTTCAGCGGGCCTCAGGCTAGAGCGTTTGCGAGCGAAGTGGGCTCCGAGGAAAGCGCGTGAAAGCGAGAATCCGGAGCCTCGGTTCTGATTCCCTCAGAAACGATAATGCTCTAGCGCGCCGCAGCGACCCTCATCGGCTGCATCGCCTGCGGTTCGTCAGCGACACGTCCTTCCAGCCAGGCTTCCGTTTGCGAAAGCTCGCGCAGCGCCCGCGCGTAACGGCGGGCTGCGCTCCGCTCGGCGCCGCGCGGCAGCCTGCGCGCCTTGCGCAGCATGTCCGCAGCGGCGTTGCGATAGGCCAGCGAGCGATAGAGAAAGACGACCTTACCCATATCGAATGTTCCCGTGTTGATGGCATTCATCCTCGCAAGACCGCCATGAACGTCGGATGAAGCGGGGAATGACAAAATCGTCATGAGAATGGAACCCGCAATCGTCGTGCGCGTTTTATGCCACACCGCGAGGCGGTTCCATGCGCGGGAAAAAGTCGCCGAGCCTCATCTCTCCGACCGGCGTCATCAAGCTGATGACGCATGCGATGATGGGCGCAGCCCTCGGCCTTGTCTTCGGTCTCGCCGTCGTCCTGTTCAATCCGGCGGTCGCGAATTTGCTGAACCACGGCGGGCATTCGGCCGCCATGGTCTTCATCATCACACTGGTGACGACGTTCGCGATCGGCGCGACGCTCACGGGCCTGGTGTTCATCCTCGCCGAGGACAAGGAATTTTGAAGCGCGCGTGACGCGCGCCGAGCGCTTTCATTCGGAACTCCTGCGGCAAATGGCGGTTGGCTGCCTGCGTCAATTCAACCCAGGGAGTTCCCACGCATGAAAACCACCAAGCTCGCTCTCACCGTGATGTTGGCAACCGGCCTCGCCGCCGCTCCGTTCGCCGCGCAGGCCAAGTCGCACAAGGCCAAGCAGGGATCCTCGATGTCCTCGTCGCAGACCACAGGCGCCAACACCAAGTCCTCCAAGGGCGCTGATCCCTCCGGTCAAGGTGGTTCTGGCCCCGGCTCAGACCAAGGGGGCACCATGACGAACAACAAGGGCGGGATGAGCAACACCAAGTGATCTCCGGCCGACAATCAAAGGCCTCGCGGCGACGCGGGGCCTTTCGCTTTGGAGCTGGAGTTTGGAGCTGGATTGGGAATCCTTCCAGCGTCACATCGCTAAGGCGGCCGTCCCGCAGCATTCGCCTTCACGAGATGCTCGAGCTGTGCACGTTTGCGTGCGATCAGGAGCTGCGCTGCGGCATCGTCGAGACCCTCGCGCTGCAATTGCCGGATAGCGGAGCCGAGTTCGAGAATTTCGGCGCGCAGTTTTAGAATCCGGTACGTGTCCGGGTCTTCCTCCACCGCACGCTCCCAAAATTCTCAGCGGCGCGCGATCACGCGCAGCGGACTGCCGGATGTCGTTGCAGGACGAAGGCGTACCCGCTCGCGGACGTCAGGCAAGACATCGCCGCCACCGGCCGCCTTCCATTCGCCGATCAGCAGGTTGATTTTCCGGCGCATATCCATCTGCGCCAGGGCCTTTTCTGTGCAGTCGCGGTCGCGATTGACGAGGTCGCGTACAGACACCTCGATGCCGGCCATTTCGAGCCTCAAGGCGCTGATTTTGCGTCGAATTTCATTAATTCTGTTGTCCATGGCTTGTTAGAACAAAATAAGAACATATAGTCAAGTCACGATTTGAGAACGGAGAGGTCAGATGCAGGTTCAGGGTAAATACGACGCCAGGGTTTTCCTCGCGGAGCAGATGACGCGCGCACAGGGGCTGAGGCTGAAGCGTCTGAGCGAGGAGGCCTATCAGCCCACTCAATACGATCGGGCTCTGTCCTCCACTGAGGCTGCGCGCCGCATTCGAGCGCTGGAAGACGAGATCGAGTTGGCGAACTCCTTCTGAGGAGAGCGCCGCGCTTGGAACGTTGGGTCAGTGATGCGGTTCTCTCCCCGGGCCAAGGGAGAGAGTTGATGGCACGCAAGGCAAAGAAGCGCCGCTACTCACGCAGCTCCGGCAGCGATGTCGAGCGCGAGATGCGTCGTTACAAGAAGGGCACCGCGAAAAGCGGCCCCGGCGGTCGTGGCGGACGCGTGAAGAGTCGCAAGCAGGCGATCGCAATCGGTCTGTCGGAAGCGCGCGCGAAGGGCAAGAAGATCCCGAAGAAAGCGTCGAAGCGAAAGACCTCCAAAAAGAAGACGGCCAAGAAGACGACCAGGAAGACGACCAAGAAGACGACCAAGAAAACGAAGAAGACCTCGAAGCGCAAATCCAGCAAGCGGTAGCGCCGACCCGAGTCAGATCATGCTGCCCGGCATGAAGCAGCGGATCGAAATCCCGAACGCAGTCTTCACCGGCCACACCATGGTGTGGCCAGCCCGGTTTGGCTCCGTGATGACGGCCTCATCAGGCACGTCCACCCACTGCCCGTCGAGCCGCACGCGATAGTGCCCATCGTGCGATTCCCAATCGGGATCGGAAACAGCAAAGCCATCTGCATCCGAGCAGCAGGGCCCGAGATGGCTGCGCAAGCTGTCGAACCAGGGTTTCAGGGGCGAGTTGGCGTAACGGCCATCGTCGCGCCCCAAGGCGCTTCCGGTCGTCAGAACAAGCGGCGCCACGAGCAGCGCACACCTCAGCGAGAGCTTCAATCGATCCATGTCGGCACCGATCAAATGCGAACCACCGGTTCCACAAGAGGGCCGGGCGTTCGAGGTTCCACTCCTGCAATTCGCCTGGGCGTCTTCATTGACGCCAAAGCCCAACACGCGATTCCGAACTGTGACGAGCGAACGCGGCTTTTTCGGACGAACCCGTCATCAAGACTGCCGTTAACGAGAATGTTATCGGCGTCTGTGGGAATCTTCCAGACGTGCACGAAAAAGGCGGCCCGCAGGCCGCCTTTTGAGTTTGCCGCAGGAAGCGCGAGGCTTACGCTAGCGGCACCGCGACGAACCGCGTCGCTTCCTGGCTCTTCACCTGCAACAGCACGCTGTTCTTGCCGGATGACTTGGCCTGCGCCAGCTCGGAGCGGACGTCGCCGACATTGGCGACGGCCTTGCCGCCGACATTGAGAATGACGTCGCCGGTCTGGATGCCGCGCTGCGCGGCGGGTCCCTGCGGATCGACCTCGGTGACGACGACGCCCTTCTGGCCCGCGCCCTGGACGTCGCCGGCCGGCGCCAGGCTGAGACCGAGGCGCGGCGTGCCGGTGTTCGGCTGCGCCTTGCCCTCGCCGGCCTTGGCCTGCCGCTCGTTCGGCAACTCGCCGAGGGCGAGCGTCACCGTCTTGCTCGCGCCATTGTGGAAGACGTCGAGCTTCACGGAGGTGCCCGGCGCCAGGGTGGCAATGGTGCGGGCGAGATCGCGGGAGTCCTTGATCGCGGTACCGTTGACGGCGGTGATGACGTCGCCCGCCTCGATGCCGGCCTTCGCCGCGGGGCTGCCGTCCTGCGGATTGTCCACGATCGCGCCCCGCGCCTCCTTGAGGCCGAGACTGTCGGCGATCTCGGCGCTCACCGGCTGCACCTGGACGCCGAGCCAGCCGCGGGTGACCGAGCCCTTGTCCTTCAGCTGCGCGACGACGAGCTTCGCGGTGGAAGCCGGAATGTCGAAGCCGATACCGACCGAACCGCCGGAGGGTGAGAAGATCGCGGTGTTCACGCCGATCACATTGCCGTTCATGTCGAAGGCCGGACCGCCGGAATTGCCCTTGTTGATCGGCGCGTCGATCTGGATGAAGTCGTCATAGGGACCGTTGCCGATGTCGCGACCGTTGGCCGAGACGATGCCGGCGGTCACGGTGCCGCCGAGGCCGAAGGGATTGCCGACCGCGACGACCCAGTCGCCGATCCGCGGCTTCTGGTCGGAGAATTTGACGAACGGGAAGTCCTTCTTGCCCTCGACCTTGATCAGAGCGAGATCGGTCTTCGGATCGGTGCCGACCACCTTCGCGGTGTAGCTCGTGCCGTCATCCATGGTCACCTGTACCGACTCGGCGTGATCGACGACGTGGTTGTTGGTCACGGCATAGCCGTCGGCGGAGATGAAGAAGCCGGAACCCTCGCCCGTGATCATCTGGTGGCGCTGGCGCGGCATGCCGTTCATGCCACCCGGGCCGCGGAAGCCGAACTGCCGCGAAAACTGGTCGAACGGCGAATCTTCGTCCGAATCCATCCGGTTCTGTTGCAGCATCGCGCTCTTGTCATTGTCCTGGTCGATCCTGACCCGCACCGAGATGACGGCGGGTTTGACCTTGCTGACGAGATCGCCGAAGCCCGGCGGGGTCGCGGCGGCTTCCGCGGCCTGGGCCGGCGCGACGAAGGAGTTCAGACCGAACTGCGACGAAGCGGGAGAGGCAGCCAGCACGGCCACGCCAAGCGCGGCCACGGTGCCCAGCAGCGCAAGCCGGCGCGGCTTCAAGATCTTGCGGGTCGTGGTGGTGTCGGAATTGACGCGATCGTTCATGTCGAAATGTCCATGTTGGGTAAGTCGCCTTGCACCCAACATGGACATCGTCACCTTACGGCGTCCCGTCCGTCCGATTAAATCTTGGCAAAGGTGCCGCGGCCAGCGGCCCGGCCGAAAATCAGGGCTGCATATTTGATGCGGCTCAACACAGGCCACGTGCGCAGTGATAGACTGCGGCCACTGGATGATGTCCATCGGAGGCACGCCATGTACAAAGACATTCTCGTCCACATCCCGACCGAGCGCCCGATGCACGCGGTGATCGACGGCTCGATCTCGCTCGCGGCGAGACTCAACGCGCACATCGACGCGGTCGCCGTCGGGTACGTTGCGAGCAGCACTGCCTACGTCATGGATGGCGGTGCCGCCGTAGCGGCCGTATTCGAGATGGAGCGCGAGCGCGCGCTGGAGCGGGCCGAGGCCGCATTGGCGATATTCCAGAGCGAAGCCAGGAGCGCCGGCATCTCCTGCACCTGCCACCCGCTCGGCGCAATCCCGGCGGATGCAGCCGGCTCGCTCGGCGAGATGGCGCGGCTCCACGATCTCAGCATCGTGCTGCAGCCCGATCCGGCGCAAGGCTCATTCGACAATGATATGCCCGGCGAGATCCTGTTCCAGGCGGGCGGACCAGTGCTGTTCCTGCCCTACACCTTTCGTGGGCCAGTCAAGGCGAACCGGATCGGCATCTGCTGGGATGGCAGCCGCCTCGCCGCCCGCGCGATGCGCGACGCCGCTCCCTTGCTGGCCCGCGCCGAGGAGATCGTGATCATCACGATCAACGAAGCCGACGCCGTTCCCGACGAGGTCTCGGCAAGCCATCTGGCAAGACACCTCGGACGGCGCGGATTGTCGACCCGCACGGTCAGCCTGTCGGCGGCACGCGCCGACATCCAGCCGACCATCCTGTCGCTGGCCGCCGACGAGAGCCTCGACCTCCTGGTCATGGGCGGCTACGGCCACTCGCGGTTGCAGGAACGCTTCCTCGGCGGCGTCACCCGTGCCATGCTGGAAGCCATGACGGTCCCGACGCTGATGTCGCATTGATCGAGAGATGATCCGCAACGGACCGACGCCCTCACGCCGCAGCGGGAGTGTCAAATGGCGCAGTGGCGATGGCGTCGTCCTCGGGTTGCGCATTGCACGCGTCGAAATGCGCCTTCAGCGCAATCTCGGCGAGATATTCGAAATGTTCGGCTTGGCCAAGGAGTTGCCAGTTCTGAAGCGGCCGATAGGCCGCCTGCTGACGACAGAGAGACGCCAGCGCCCGGTAGCGACGTACGTTCTCCATGAGACCCTCCCTCGCATTCACTGAGCTTATTGCCCTGATTTACGTCAGGCCGATGGCGGATATGCAAAACATTTACTGCATGCGAAGCGCCCCGCGCAACCTGGGTTAACGTCTGGAAAACGCGCAGGCCCCCGTTGGTTCCTCTCGGACGACTCCACGTGGAACTCATTGGCTGGACGTAGCGCCGGCGCGCGACGGAGATGCAGATCAGATCAAGATACCGTTCGATCGATTCCGGCCACCCGATGAAATTGCCCTGCATTTCTGCGCAGAACTCTCGCGCGAGGAAGGCCCGCCGCGCTGTGCCGCATGCCCTGTAGAACCCCGGACAGAAGTGGCACGCCAAGGCACGACCAGTGCGACGCCGGCTCTGCCACGCCTGTATGCCGTATTCTACCGGGTGAGCGCGGTCTCGCCGGCCCGGATCGTCTGTGCCGAACCATGTTGCAGCTTCGGAACCCTGCCGGCTTCCGCAGCAGCGCGGATGGCGGCGATGTTGACCGCATAATCCGCGCTGCTCTTGCCGCGGAACACGGCCGATCCAGCCACGAGGGTGTCGGCGCCCGCGGCAGCCACGGCGGCGGCATTGTCGCGCGTAATGCCGCCATCGACCTCGAGCCGGATCGGCCGGCCGCCGATCATGCTTCGAATGCGCCTGATTTTCTCGATCTGGGAGTCGAGGAAAGACTGGCCGCCGAAACCGGGATTGACCGTCATCACCAGCACGAGGTCGAGACGATCAAGCACGTATTCGATCGCGGCTTCCGGTGTAGCCGGACACAGGCTGACACCAGCCTTCTTGCCGAGCGCGCGGATGGCCTGGAGCGAGCGGTCCAGATGCGGGCCGGCTTCGGCATGGACCGTGATGACGTCGGCGCCTGCCTTTGCGAACGCCTCCAGATAGGGATCAACAGGCGCGATCATCAGATGCACGTCAAAGATCTTCGCCGTCGCCGGCCGGATCGCCTTGATGACGTCGGCGCCATAGCTGATGTTCGGCACGAAGTGTCCGTCCATGACGTCGCAGTGGATCCAGTCGGCACCGGCAGCATCAATAGCCCTGATCTCCTCACCGAGGCGCGCGAAATCTGCGGCCAGGATCGAAGGCGCAATGAGGATTTCTCCCGTCATGGCGTCGCACTCCTCTGCGCGTCCGCACCACCGCTGAAAACGCGACTCGCAAGGACATCCGTCGGATCGATCGTCTCGAGATCGACGACATCGAGCATCCGGTTGAGATCGGACACCAGGCGATCGGCCTGCCGGAGGCGGATACGATCGACCGCATTGCGGATCGAGCGCGCATTGGAGAAGAACGGCTGGGTCCGGCGTAGCGCGATGTATGTCTCGAACGCCTCGCGCGCGGCGGCCGAGAAGCGATAGCCGCGCTCCTTCAGCATCAGCTCGGCGATCACCAGCAGCTCGGCTTCGGCATAGTCCGGGAAGTCGATGTGATGGGCGATGCGCGAACGGAAGCCCGGGTTGGAGGCAAAGAAGCTCGTCATCCGCTCGCCATAGCCGGCGAGGATCACGACGAGGTCCTCACGCTGGTTCTCCATCACCTGGAGCAGGATCTCGATCGCCTCCTGGCCGTAATCGCGCTCGTTGTCGGGCCGGTGCAGATAGTAGGCCTCGTCGATGAACAACACGCCGCCCATCGCCTTCTTCAATATCTCCTTCGTCTTCGGCGCGGTATGGCCGATATACTGGCCGACGAGATCGTCGCGCGTCACCGAGATCACCTGCCCGCGCCGCACGAAACCGAGGCCGTGCAGGATCTTCGCCATGCGCAGCGCAACCGTGGTCTTGCCCGTGCCGGGATTACCGGTGAACGACATGTGCAGCGTCGGTGGCGACGATGCCAGCCCCGCACGCTGGCGGATGCGCTCGATCAGCAGCAGTGACGCGATCTGGCGCACGCGGTTCTTGACCGGCCGGAGGCCGATCAGCTCCTGCTCGAGCTGTTGCAGTGTGTCTGTGATTCCGGCCGCCTCGGCCTCCTTGCGGAGATCGAAACTGGTCTCGCTCGTTTCAGCGGTCGTCGCATGAGGGACATCAAGCATCGGCACCTCGAAGAAAAGAGCTTCGCCGCGGGGCAGCGGCGAAGCAGTGGTCCGCCAAGGAAACGGAGCAGGGAGTGCTCCGCGCGGAGAGGAGTGACTAGGTCGACGCGTGCGCGGCCGGCCGGCGCACGGTGGTGTAGCGGATCACGCGTCCGCCCACCTCCTGCCGCACCAGCTCGAACTCGGCTTCCTGCGGCGGGCGGTTGACGAGGAACGAGATCCGCACCGATTCCCAGCCATGGCTGGAGTCGAATCCACTGATGCGGATGTAGCGGTCGCCGTAAACCCTGCGGCATTCGGCAAGCTCCATCATCACGCCGGCGGCGTCCTGGAGGTCGAACATCGGCAGGCCCCACATCTCCCAATAGGTGTTGCGGGGATGCGGATCGTCGGTGAACTCGATATTCACCGCCCAGCCATTGGTCAGGCAATACTGCACCTGCTTGGTGATCTGGTCGTCGGTCAGATCAGGCAGGAACGAGAAGCAGCCCTGGGTCAGTTTCATGTCAAAACTCCTCAAACGGTTTCCAGCGCGGTCGGTACGAAGTCCGGCGTGTCGGTCGATTGATAGTTGAAGGTGACGTCCTTCCAGACCTCGAGCGCAGCCTTCAGCGGCGTGCAGGTCTCGGCTGCCCTGGCCAGGATCTCCGGACCTTCATGGACGTAGTCGCGCCCCTCGTTGCGGGCGAGGATCATCGCCTCGAGCGCCACGCGGTTGGCAATCGCGCCAGCCGTAATGCCCATGGGATGGCCGATGGTGCCGCCGCCGAATTGCAGCACGACGTCCTCGCCAAGGAGATCGAGCAGCTGGTGCATCTGGCCGGCATGGATGCCGCCGGAGGCGACCGGCATCATCTTGTTCAGGCTGGCCCAGGACTGGTCGAAGAACAGCCCGTGCTCGAGCTTGGTCGGATTGAAGTCTTCGCGGCAGACGTCGTAATAGCCGCGCGTGGTGTTGGGATCGCCTTCGAGCTTGCCGACCACCGTGCCGGCATGGATGTGGTCGACGCCGGCGAGCCGCATCCACTTCGCGATGACGCGGAACGACACGCCGTGGCTCTTCTGCCGGGTATAGGTCGAGTGACCGGCGCGATGCAGATGCAGGATCATGTCGTTGCGTCGTGCCCATTTCGCCATGGACTGGATCGCGGTGTAGCCAATCACGAGATCGATCATGACGATGCACGACCCGAGCTCTTTCGCGAACTCCGCGCGCTCGTACATGTCCTCCATCGTCCCCGCGGTGATGTTCAGGTAGGTGCCCTTCACCTCGCCGGACGCCGCCTGCGCGCGGTTCACGGCCTCCATGCAATAGAGGAAGCGGTCACGCCAATGCATGAAGGGCTGCGAGTTGATGTTCTCGTCGTCCTTGGTGAAGTCGAGCCCGCCCTTGAGCGCCTCGTAGACCACGCGACCATAGTTGCGCCCGGACAAGCCGAGCTTCGGCTTCACCGTCGCGCCCAGCAGCGGCCGGCCGAACTTGTCGAGCCGCTCACGCTCGACCACGATGCCGGTCGCCGGGCCCTGGAACGTCTTCACATAGGCGACCGGGAAGCGCATGTCCTCCAGACGCAGCGCCTTCAGCGGCTTGAAGCCGAACACGTTGCCGATGATCGAGGCCGAGAGGTTGGCGATCGAACCCGGCTCGAACAGGTCGAGGTCGTAGGCGATGTAGGCGAAGTACGAGCCCGGCGTGCCGGGCACCGGATCGACGCGGTAGCACTTTGCGCGATACTTCTCCGCAGCGGTCAGGCGATCGGTCCACACCACCGTCCAGGTCGCGGTCGAGGATTCGCCGGCAACCGCCGCTGACGCCTCGATGGGGTCCACGCCCTCCTGCGGCGTCACGCGGAACAGCGCGATGACATCGGTGTCCTTCGGCGTGTAGTCGGGCTCCCAATAGCCCATGCGCGCGTATTCCATCGTGCCAGATCGATAGCGCTCTTTGCCGCGGACAGTTCCTGCGTGTGCATTCATGGCTCTCTCCTGCTCTTCTCTCTCTGAATGATTAGGCGGCGACCGGCTCACGGGTGCCGATGCGCGGGTCGAGCTCGCCGGCGCGATAACGCCGCGCCATCTCGCTCAAGGGAATGACCTTGATCTTGCCGGCGTGGCCCGCGGTGCCGAACTGCTCGAAGCGATCGCGGCAGAGCTCGCGCATCGCATCCATCGCAGGCTTGAGGAATTTGCGCGGATCGAACTCGGAGCGCGTTTGCGCGGCGACCTTGCGGAACACCGCGGTCATCGCCAGGCGACAGTCGGTGTCGATGTTGACCTTTCGCACACCGCTCTTGATGCCACGGACGATCTCCTCCACCGGCACGCCCCAGGTCTGCGGCATCTCACCGCCGAACTGATTGAACATGTCCTGGAGTGGCTGCGGCACCGAAGAGGAGCCGTGCATCACGAGATGCGTGTTCGGCAGGCGGCGGTGAATCTCCTCGACCACCCGCATCGCCAGGATGTCGCCATCAGGCTTGCGGCTGAACTTGTAGGCGCCATGCGAGGTGCCCATCGCGATCGCGAGCGCATCGACCTTGGTGGCGCGGACGAAGTCGACGGCCTGGTCGGGATCGGTGAGGAGCTGGTCGTAACTGACCTTGCCCTCGACGCCGTGGCCGTCCTCCTGCTCGCCGCCGCCATGCTCGAGCGAGCCGAGCACGCCGAGCTCGCCTTCGACCGAGGCGCCCACCCAATGCGCGAGATCGACGACGCGGCGGGTGATCGCGACATTGTAGTCGTAATCGGCGGCGGTCTTGGCGTCGGCCTTGAGCGAGCCGTCCATCATCACCGAGGTGAAGCCATGGGCGATGGCGCTGGCGCAGGTCGCCTCGTCATTGCCGTGGTCCTGGTGCATGCAGAGCGGAATGTCCGGATAGGTCCGCTCCAGCGCGTCGATCATGTGCGAGAGCATGAGATCGCCGGCATAGCTGCGTGCGCCGCGCGAGGCCTGGATGATCACGGGCGCATCGACCTCGGCCGCGGCCTGCATGATCGCAATACCCTGCTCCATGTTGTTGATGTTGAACGCCGGCACCGCATAGCCGTGGCTGGCGGCGTGATCGAGCAGCTGACGAAGGGTGATACGGGCCACGAAAGTTCCTCCTGTTATGGCTTGCCGGCGCGGGTGATCGCCCGCCGGGCGGCTTCGGCAACGCTTTGCGGCGTGATGCCGAATTCGCGGTAAAGCACCGATGCCGGCGCCGAGGCGCCGAAGCCGCGCATGCCGACGAACTCGCCGTCAGCGCCGATCCAGCGATGCCAATCGCCGGCGACTGCGGCCTCGATGCCGACGCGCGGGGCGGTGCCGAGCACGCAGGCGCGGTAGTCCTCCGGCTGCTCCTCGAACAGTGCGAAGCATGGCGCGGAGACCACCGCGGCGCGGATGTGTTCCGTCGCGAGCAGGCGAGCGGCTTCCAGCGCGATCGAGACTTCGGAGCCGGTCGCCATCAACGTGACGTCGCGACCGCCGTCCGGCGAGACGATGAGGTAGGCGCCGCGCGCGACACGGTTCCTGCCGCGCACGTCGCTGCGGAATGTCGGCAGCGCCTGACGCGACAGGCACAGCACGGAGGGGCGATCTTCCGCCTCGAGCGCGCAGTCCCAGGCTTCCAGCGTCTCGACCGCGTCGGCGGGGCGGAACACCAGAAGATTCGGGATGACGCGCAGCGCCGCGAGATGCTCGACGGGCTGATGCGTAGGACCGTCCTCGCCAAGACCGATGGAGTCGTGGGTCATCACATGGATGACGCGCAGCCTCATCAGCGCAGCAAGACGGATCGCCGGTCGGCTGTAGTCGGAGAAGGCGAGAAAGGTACCGCCATAGGGGATGAACCCGCCATGCAACGCGAGGCCATTCATCGCGGCGGCCATGCCGTGCTCGCGAATTCCGTAGTGGATGTAGCCGCCGGCGAACGCTCCACGCGCCACCGCAGTCTGCGCTTTGGCATGCGTGAGGTTCGAATGCGTCAGGTCCGCCGAGCCGCCGACCAGTCCGGGAATTGTCCCGGCGATGCCGTCGAGCACCTGTTGCGAGGCTTGCCGCGTCGCCAGCTTCGGACGCTCGCTGGCAAAGCGCTCGCGCAATTTCGCCGAGGCCTGGGCATAGGCCTCCGGCAGGGCAACGGCCTTGCCCTCGATGAACAGTTCGCGCTGCGCGGCCGTCGCGCATTCGTAGCGGTCGAGCCAGGCAAGACGCTCGACCTGCCCGCGCTGTCCGATCATCCGCCATGCCTTGAGGATCGGGATCGGCACCACGAAAGGCTGATAGTCCCAGCCGAGCGCCCGCCGCGCCGCCGCCGTTTGCTCGGTGCCGAGCGGCGCACCATGCGCCTTTTCGGTGCCCTGACGGTCCGGCGCGCCATAGCCGATGATGGTGCGGCAGGCGATCAGCGACGGTCTTGTGCTCTCACGCTCTTCGGCAATCGCCTGCGCAACCGCTTCGGGGTCGTGGCCGTCGACACTGCGGACCGACCAGCCGGACGCCGCAAAGCGCGCGAGCTGATCATCGGAAGTGGCCAGCGACGTCGGCCCGTCGATGGAGATACCGTTGTCGTCGAACAGCACGATCAGCCGGCCGAGCTGGAGATGACCGGCGAGCGAGATCGCCTCCTGGCTGATGCCTTCCATCAGGCAGCCGTCGCCCGCGATCACATAGGTGAAGTGATCGACCAGGCCGTCGCCATGCCGCGCATTGGCCATGCGCTCGGCGAGCGCCATGCCGACTGCCGTCGCAATCCCCTGCCCCAACGGTCCCGTCGTGGTCTCGACGCCAGGCGTGTGGCCGTATTCCGGATGTCCCGGCGTCTTCGAGCCCCACTGCCGGAATGCCTTGATGTCATCGAGGCTGACGTCGCCGCCGGTGAGATGCAGCAGCGCGTAGAGCAGCATCGAACCGTGGCCCGCCGACAGCACGAAGCGATCGCGGTCCGGCCAGTTGGAGTGCGCGGAGTCGAACTTGAGGAACCGCGAGAACAGCACGGTTGCGACATCGGCCATGCCCATGGGCAGGCCGGGATGGCCGGACTGCGAGGTCTCGATCGCGTCGACCGCGAGGAAGCGGACGGCGTTGGCGAGATCGCTGTGTGTGACTGGCGTGATGTCGGCTTCAGCGTGGACGGAGATGTTCATCGGATTCTCTCCTTGTTCACTTCAGATTTCGCTTGCGCTCGATCAGCTGCATGATCAGCGGCGTCAGGATCAGCTGCATCGCCAGATCGAGCTTCGCCCCGGGACACACGATGGAGTTCGCGCGGGACATCCAGCTGTGGGGAAGCATCGACAGCAGATAGGGGAAGTCGATGCCGCGCGGATTCTTGAAGCGGATCACGACCATCGATTCGTCCGGCGTCGGGATCCAGCGCGCGATGAACGGATTGGAGGTGTCCACCGTCGGCACGCGCTGGAAATTGATGTCGGTCTCGGTGAATTGCGGGCAGATGTAGTGGATGTAGTCGGGCATCCGCCGCAGAATGGTGTCGGTGACGGCCTCGGTCGAATAGCCGCGGGCGCTGCGGTCGCGGTGCAGCTTCTGGATCCATTCGAGATTGATGACCGGCACGACGCCGATCTTGAGATCGGCGTAGCGCGCGACATTGACCTTGTCGGTGACGACGGCGCCGTGCAGACCCTCGTAGAACAACAGGTCCGAGGTTTCCGGCAGCCGCTCCCATTCGGTGAAGGTCCCGGGCGCCGCACCGTGCAGTGCAGACTCCTCGGCATCGTGGACATAGTGCCGCGTCGTCGCGGTGCCGGTCTCGCCATAGTCGCGGAAGGCACGCTCCAGCTCCTCGAACAGGTTGGTCTCGGGGCTGAAATGGCTGAAATGCTTGTTGCCGCGTTCGGCTTCCTTCGCCATCTGCGTGCGCATCTCGGCACGATCATAGCGATGGAAGGCGTCGCCTTCGATGTAGACGGCGTTGACCTTCTCGCGGAAGAAGATCTGCTCGAACGTCTTCTTGACCGAGGTGGTACCGGCGCCGGAGGAGCCGGTGATGGAGATGATCGGATGCTTCCTGGACATGGGTCGCCTCGCTCACAGCCGGAAGAAGCCGCGCCGCGCGAACAGCGGTGCGGAGATGCTGGCGACCAGCAGCGGATCGCAATGCAATTCCTCGACGCGCCGCACCTCGTTGCTCGAGCCCATGATCAGCGGCACGCGCTGGTGCAGGCTCTGCGCCGATAGCTCGAGGATGCGCTCGCGCCCGGTCGTGGCGGAGCCGCCAGCCTGTTCGACGATCATGGCCATCGGGTGCGCCTCGTAGGTGAGGCGCAGGCGACCGTCGCCATAGCCGGGGCGCGCGTCTGAGGGATAGAGGAACACCCCCCCGCGGGTGAGGATTCGGTAGGCCTCAGCGACCAGCGAGCCGATCCACCGCATGTTGAAATCGTGGTTGGCGGGCCCTTCGACGCCGGCAAGACATTCGTCGACGAAGGCGCGGACCGGCGAATCCCAGTGGCGGCGGTTCGACGCATTGATTGCGAATTCTTCGCACGTCTCGGAGATCTGCACGGCGCTGCGCGCGAGGCGAAAGCAGCCCGCCCTGCGATCGAGCGTGAAGATGTCGACGCCGTCGCCGAGCGTCAGCACCAATGAGGTCTGCGGCCCGTAGGTGACGAACCCCGCAGCAAGCTGCGCCGAGCCGCGCTGATGGAAGGCGAGAGTGAGATCATCCGGGGCGGGCAGGATCGAGAAGATCGTGCCGACGGTCATGTTGATGTCGATGTTGGAGGAGCCGTCGAGCGGATCAATCGCGACGCAGATTTTTGCCTCGCGGTCGCCGATTTGCGGCTCGCGCATCTCCTCCGACGCGAGCGCTGCGATCGGCAATCTGCTGAGACAGCGGCGCAGGATCGCATCCGCCTGGAGGTCGAGGTCGCGCTGGAGATCGCCGTCGCTGTTGCGGCCGGTGGTCAGTCCCGATGCGTCCGCGAAATCGCCGGTGGCGACGAGGTCGGCGATCTCGATCGCCGCCGCCGCGATGGCGTCGACTGCGGCTGCCACGGCCAGCGCATGCGGCGCCGTCTCGGAATACCGTTGAAGGTGGTCGTCCAACCTGAGTTGCCCGGTCATCTGCGTCCATCCCCTTGCGGGCGCCGCATCCAGTTCCCTCCCCGCTGGAGGTCGGTGCGGTCGGTCCCAACACGAGGAGATTGACAGGGGTGGCTTAATAAGGAAAATTTCTATTCATAATGAGCGCCAAAGAATTTTCTTATAATGGCCCAGGCCACGCGGCGGCCCAGCTCCGGCATCTGACGATCCGGCAGCTCCGCTCGCTTGCGGCGCTCTCGGCGAAGGGCAGCGTCACCGCGGCCTCGAGCCAGCTCGGCCTGACCCAGCCAGCCGTCACCCAGCAGCTCCGGCAGCTTCAGGACCTCGCCGGCCTGCCGCTGGTGCAGCGGACCGGTGACGGCATGCTGCTGACGGAGGCTGGCAAGGAGGTGCTGGCGCTCGCCGAGCGCGTCGAGGCCGCGATCATGGATTGCCAGGGCGCGCTCGATCTGCTCGCTGGACGGACCGGCGGCACGGTGCATCTCGGCGCGGTCTCGACCGCAAAGTATTTCGTGCCGCATGCGATCGCGGCGTTCTCGAAGCGCTATCCCAAGATCGAGATCAAGCTCACGATCGGCAATCGCGAGGAGATCCGCGAGGCCATGCACGGCTACGATCTCGATTTCGCCGTGATGGGTCGGCCACCGGCCGACGTCAGCGTCGACGTGCGTCAGCTCGGGCGCAATCCGCACATCATCGTCGCGCGCAAGGGACACTGGCTGGGGAAGGATTCCGGCCTCAACCTGACCGACCTCGTGCACGAGACCTTCCTCACCCGCGAGCCGGGGTCAGGCACGCGCACGCTGATGGAAGGCATGTTCCAGAGATCCGATCTCGAGCCGATCATCGGCATGGAGATGAGCAGCAACGAGACCATCAAGCAGGCCGTCATCGCCGGGCTCGGCATCGCCTTCATCTCGGCCCACACGGTGGCGCATGAGCTCGCCGAAGGCCGCCTCATCGTGCTCGATGTCGCCGGTTTGCCGATCGTCCGGCAATGGTACGTGATCCGCCGCAGCGACAAGGTGCTGCTGCCACCGGCGCAGGCGATGTTCGATTTCCTGGGCTCCGAGGGCTCGAACTATTTGCCCGACGTGCCCGAGTTCGGCGGGCAATAGCCCACCGATATTCAGCCCATCAGCTTCATGGCAACTGTTGCCGCCAGAATGACGATGATCTGGAGCAGACGCTCCGTCGTGAAGATGCGGTTGAAGGTGGTCATCGCTGGTCCCGGCCGACGTAGGAGATCTCGATCGGTCGATTGCTAGCACACGCGGGCGCCGAGATAACTCCGTAGTCGCCACGGATCCTGCCGGCGCGCCGAAACATGTGATCGCTTGGAACCCGACAAGTTTCGAACGATTCAAATCATCCTGCGCGGAATGGCAGCACGGTCGCTGTGTTCATCAAACGGCACGGCGGCCGGGGACGACCGCCGCGCCACAGCCCTTCGCGCCATCGCAGGACGCGCGCACCGGGACGGTCGGCTATTTCGCCAACAGCACCTCCGTCGCCACCAAGTCGAACACGCCCATCGTCAACATCCCGCAATCGCTTTCCGTCATCACCCAGCAGCAGATCCGCGACCAGAATTACCAGGGCTTGACCGATGTCACGCGCTACGTCCCGAGCGTCGCCGTCCACCAGGGCGAGGGCAATCGCGACGAACTCGTCATCCGCGGCGTCGATTCCAGCGCGAACTTCTTCGTCAACGGTTTTCGCGATGACGTGCAGTACTTCCGCGACTTGTACAACGCGCAGAGCATCGAGGTGCTGAAGGGCCCGAGCGCGCTGACCTTCGGCCGCGGCGCCGGCGGCGGCGTGCTCAACCGCACCCTCAGGGAGGCCGACGGCACCCGCATCTATGAAGCCACCGCGCAGACGGGATCGTGGGGCGACCGCCGCGTCACGCTCGACGCGGGACAAGCGATCAACGAGAACGTCGCGGCGCGGCTGAACGTGTTCTACGAGGGCAGCGATGCGTTCCGCGACTTCAATCATCTCGAGCGCTACGGCATCAACCCGACCGTCACCCTGAAGCCGGACGATTTCACCAAGATCAAGCTGTCTTACGAATATTACCACGACGGCCGCACCGCAGATCGCGGCAATCCCTCGCAGAGCCTTCCCGGTGGCGTCACGCGCTTCAATCCAACGACGCCGGTTGCGCCGAACGGAAACCTTCAGACGTTCTTCGGCAGCCCCAGCCTCAATACCGCGCAAGCGACGGTGCAGACCGGCATGGCGATCATCGAGCACGATTTCCAGAACGGACTCTCGGTGCGCAACGGCACGATCGCGGCCGACTACCAGAAGTTCTACCAGAACGTCTATCCCACGGGCGGGCCGCTCGCCGGTGCCGTCAATCCGGCCGACACCGCAGTCAATCTCGGCGCCTATCAGCACACGACCAACCGCGACAACGTCTTCAGCCAGACCGACTTCACCTACAAGGGCTGGACCGGGCCGATCGCGCACACTGTGGGCTTCGGCACCGAGTTCGGCCGCCAGACCGGCGTCGATATCCGCAACACCGGCGTCTTCCCGAACGGCACCAACACCATCGTGCAGAACCCGTTCGCGCCGACCTATTTCGGGCCGGTCAACTTCGTCCACCACTTCACCGGCACCAACACCGATGGCGTCACGACACCGGATTCGAACAGTAAATATGCGCTGAACGTCGAGTCCGGCTACCTGCGCGACACCATCGAGTTCTCGCGCGCGCTCCAGCTCATCGTGGGCACGCGGTTCGACCGCTTCGAGATGTCGGCGCTGGACATGAACACCAACCTCAACCGCAATCGCACCGACAATCTGGTGTCGCCGCAGGCGGCCGTGATCCTCAAGCCGATGCAGAGCATGTCGGTCTACACCGCCTACAGCATCTCGTACCTGCCCGCCTCCGGCGACCAGTTCTCCTCGCTCAACGACGGCACGCTGATCCTTCAGCCGCAGAAGTTCGAGAATACCGAGGTCGGCATGAAGTGGAACATCAATCCGATGTGGGCGGCCGCGCTCGGCATCATCTATTTCGGCGATTCCTTTGCATCGTCGGATGACACGGTGAGACTGCCGAGCTCGTGCGCTTCGATGCCGGCGTCTACGCGACGATCGACGCCAACTGGCGCGCGCAGCTCACGGTCGAGAACATCTTCAACCGCGGCTATTGGGCGTCCGCCGACGGCAACAACAACATCTCGCCCGGCCAGGGCCGCACAGTGAGGGTCCAGGCGAGCTACCGGTTCTGACGGCTAGGGCGCGAACGTCTGCGTCCCATCGCGTGTCATTCGCGCTATTCGTCATCGATACGAATGCCTGCGATGGTTAACGATCAGGCAGCGAGCGGGGCGGCGTAATCCGCGCGTGCGGCAAAATAGGCTTCCAGCTCCGACAGCGCCCGCGCTTCCCACTCGCTCGCCTGCTCCAGCAGCGACCAGCTCTGGCCCGGGCGGAATGCAGCGGTCTGGCGATAGAGCGATGCGATGCCGCGATAGCGGCGCACGTTCTCAAAGATAGCGTGACCGTTCATGTTCAAAAACTCCCTCGTCATTCCCGGGGGAGAAATTGCGGCCAAATCTTTTTCGAAAAGTTAGCGGCGCGCACCAAGCTCGCGGATGGTTGCCGGACTGTTGCGCCGGTGCAACGCGCCGCTTCCGCGCGAAGCGGATTTATTGCGAATTCGTTGCCGTGCTCTCGCCCGAAGGCTTGAGTCCACCGCGGCTGATCATTGCCATCGTCTCGCGGCAGAGATCGGCAAGGCCGATCAAGAGCACCGCGAGCAGGCAGAACAGGTTGATGGAATCCGCGCCCGCGCTGGAGAGCGGCATGAACTGGAAGAACGGCGGGATGAACGCCCACCACACCAGCGGAACGGTGAGCAGCGCGGCGAACGCCGCCGCCGGCGCGCCCGCGACGATTCCGAGCACGAACAGGCTGGGCAGGAACGCCGCGAAATAGAGCTTTGCGCCGAGCGCGACGCAGACGCCTTGAAGCGCGGCCGACATGGCGACGACGACAAATCCGAGCAGAAACGCCTGCCACGACCATGGCCGTACTCGCGGTACGCCAACCAGTCCCGCACGCCTCATCAGCCTCCCCCTGCCGCCCGTTAACCGGGCTCGCTTGCGACCAAAGTACTACAGCGGTGCGGAAACCGCGAGGCGGAAATTGCACCGTCCAGGGCTCCGTATTCGAGGCTGGTAAACGGCCGCAGCGCACCACCGCCCATCTCCGGCCGTCGCCTGCACCCGGCCGAAGCCGGATGCATGCGGTCGTGGCCGCTTCGTCGAGCCGAAGCCCGTGCGCGGCCTAGTACGCACCAACCTTCCCGGCGCAGGCAGACCCATTCGGACCATAGACGGGGTCGTTCAGCAGCATGTCGATCTCGTTCCGCCAGACGGGCGGCACTTCGGCTACTTTGTCGTCGAGACGCATGATCGGCACGGCATCCGTGCCGTAGAGGTAGTCCAGCCACATCTTGAACCAGAGAAAGGCGTTATTTCCGTTCGCGTGGGTCTGGTAGCACTGATACATCTCGACCCAGCTAAATCCGGCGATCGGATAAGCACCCTGCGTGATCGGATTCGGAACGAGACCCTCGATGCTCCACTGCAGGGGATTGCCGCGCTCCGCCGCGCTGAAGTGCGGGATCGCCGTGGCCATCGTGACGTAACCGCCCTGTATGGTCGGAGGCTGGAATGCCCCCGTGGCCGCGGTGAGGTCCCATTGCGACTGCAGGTTCGCCGTTCTGGGTCCGGTCAGGTCGATCGGCGCCAGGAACTCCAGATTGGCATAACCGATCGCACCATTGGTCGAGTTCACCAGCGCGACGACTCCGCTGTTGCCGCTGGCGCTGGCGAAGCTGCTGCCAACCGGACCCACAATGGCCCTGCCGCACTGATCGGCAGGAAATTGATCCGGCCAGTTCGACAGGCTGGCACCGGTCGGCAAGGGTAGAGCCGTGCAAGCAGTCGAATGATCGGTCCACGGATAAGCGTAGGACACGAGCGTCGGGTCGGCCTCGCTCGCGGGGCCGAATTCGTAGCGGCACTGCTCCGTCATCGCGTTGGAGAGCAGGAAGGAGGCCTGAGAGCTGTCCGAGCGATGGACGAAGGTGATCTGGCCGGTGCCGAGAACGACGCCATTATTGTTCACAGTCAGCAGCGGATTATTCCACTTGGTGACATGTCCGGACACGATGCCGCACAACGCCTTGCGCGAGAGATTGAGGCCACTGGTTCCCTCCAACGGCGCCACGGGGAGGATATTCAGAACAGCGCCCGTGCCATCCTTGCCGTTGAACCCGATCCCGACGGCGCGAACCAGCGTCGGAATCTGGATGACGTTGCCGAAGCGTGCAGGATTGCCAGCCGCATTCCACGCCGCGATGTCGGCGGGCGTGAGCACGTCGTCGCTGAAGGCGAACTGGACGCCGTCGTAATCGGAGATCTTGTTCACAGCAATGGTTGAATCGGCATAAGTGACCGCGCCCGACGCCGGCACGCCGATATCGGCAACACGATTGGTGCGCAGAACCAGCTTGCCGTTGCCCGTCGACGTCGGAGCGTAGAGTACCAGACCGCCGTAACCACTGCTGTTGAATGCGGGACAATGCGGCGCTTTTGGTGTTTTGGGAGGCGTCCCCAGGCTGCCTTGCGCCTGATTGTACTTGCAGTCCATCAGGTGACGATACAAAAGCTGAGAGAGCGACGCGCCGGCGCCGAATGCGTAGGATTGCGCCTGCGCGGCGTTCGTAGTGAGGCCCGTGCAGATCAATGCAGCAGAGGCGCACAAGATCGATTTCCTCATCCCTGTTCTCCGTTGTCGTTAATTTCGCCTCCGGCACCGCCGCAGGACGAACGCGCCATTCGGGCGCCGACAACAACCTAAGGATGCTGCGTGAAGGACATGATACTATATCATAAAACATACCATAACTAAGTTGTGAGCCTGCGTTCGCGCCGCAATTGACGCGTGTTTTCCGAACGATGGGAATACCGCGCCACTCTGCCGCAGCGGACCTGTCGTCGAGCTGTCACGTCGCATCTTCGCTCTCTTTCACCATAGAGAGCCCCGCTCGGAACAGCGCGCGATCCGATCACAGTGGTTACTCTGTCGCCGCATAGAGCAAGCCCGCGACGGGCAGAGCAAGGCCAATGGCCGACGCCAGCGTCCAGCCGCCTTGCGCGAAGGCCCAGGCGCCGACCGCAGAGCCGGCAGCGCCGGCGGCGAAGAACGTCGCCATATAGAGGCCGTTGAGACGGCTGCGGTGCTCATGCCCGAGCAAGAAAATGGCGCGGAAGCCGAGCACGACGTTACCCTGGACACCGATATCGATGGCGATCGCGGCCACGACCAGGCAGGCGAGATTGAGCATCGAGCCGGCCGCACCGATATAGGTCACCAGGAAGCCGGCGGCCGCGAGCAGCATGGCGACCAGCGTTGCGATGCGGCTATGGCCGCGGTCGGCGAGCCGTCCCGCGATTGGCGCAGCGAACACGCCGGCGACACCGGCGAGCGCGAACAGCGCGATGCCGCGCTGGGAGAAGCCGAATTCGCTGGCGAGTTGGAGTGGCGCCACCGTCCAGAACAGGGTGAAAGCGCCGAACAGGCTCGCCTGATAGAGCGCGCGGCGCCGGAGCAGCGGCGTGGTCCGGGCCAGATGCGGCATCGACAGCAGCAGCGTGCCGTAATGCATGCGCGCGACCGGCTTGCGCTTCGGCAGCGTCGTCCACAGCACCGCCGCGAGCACGATCATCAGCGCGGCGGAGATGAAGAACACCGCGTGCCATGACAGCGCTGCCGTGACGAAGCTCGACACCGGTCGCGCCAGCATGATGCCGAGCATCAATCCGGTCGAGACGTTGCCGACGACGCGGCCGCGAATGGCTTCCGGCGCAAGGTGCGCCGCGTAGGGAATGATGATCTGCACGGCGACCGAGCCGAGGCCGATGAACAGCGCGGCGATCAGGAACGGCAGCGCGTGGGTGGCGAACGCGGCGGCCAGCAGCGAAGCCGCGCCGAGCGTGATGACGGAGCAGATCAGCGCGCGGTTCTCGACGAGGTCGCCGAGCGGCACGATGAAGAGAAGCCCCACGCCGTAGCCGATCTGCGTCATGGTGACGATCAGTCCGGCCGCCGCATGCGAGAGGCCGAGCGCGGCGCTGATCGGGGCGATCAGCGGCTGGGCGTAGTAGATGTTGGCGGCGACCATGCCACAGGCCGCGGCAAGCACGAAGGTCAGTCGCGGCGACACCGCATCCGGCCCGGGCGAGGTCTCGATCGTGGCATTCATCGTCATTCCAACAGACTCCAGATATCGGGAATGATCATTCCCTAATATGACACAAATTCAGGCGAGCAGCTTCATCGCGACGCCGACCAAGCGCTCGCCGTCGAGCGGCAGGCGCGCCTTGCCGACGACACGCATTCCCTGCGTGATGCAGATCATCAGCCGCGCGGTGTCGTCGGTCGCAACATGGGCGGGAATCGAACCATCGGCCTGGCCCTCGCGAATGAGGCCGGCGATGAAGGTCTCGTTGGTCTCGAGCTGGGCGTTGACGCGGGCGCGGACGTCCGGATCGAGCGCGGCAAGCTCGACCGCGCCGCCGACCACGATGCAGCCGCGACGGCCCTCGATCCCCTGGGAGTGCTCAACATAGGACAGCAACACATGGCGCAGTCGCTCGCGACCGTTGGTGCCGCGCGCGGCCGCGCTGCGGGTCTGCTCCCGGCGCACCGCGGCATAGCGCTCGAACGCGGCCAGGAACACGGCCTGCTTGTCGCGAAACGCCTTGTAGACGCTGCCGGTGGCAAGCCGCATCGCGGCGGTCAGGTCGCCGATCGAGGTGGCATGATAGCCGCGCTCGCAAAATACGCGTACGGCGCGGTCGAGCGCGGTGTCCATGTCGAATTCCCGGGGACGGCCGGGTGGACGGGCGGCAGGCTGGGGACGGCGCGCGACTTTTTGCATTGCGGGATAATAGGGAATGATTGTTCCCAAATCAAGCCACGTGGTTGTGAATGGGGGACGGGCGGGATGAGGGATGTATCGCGCAACGTCCAGCTCTCGTCGCGGCTCTGCAGCGCACTGGGGCACGAGGGCGAAATCGGCGCACCACTATCTCCCCATCGTCATTGCGAGCGCAGCGAAGCAATCCAGACCGTCACTGCGGAAAGACTCTGGATTGCTTCGCTGCGCTCGCAATGACGGAGTGTGAGGCATCGGCGTCGTCTTCCAAGTGCCACTGTCATTCCCCGCGAGAGCGGGGAATCCAGTACGCCGCGGCCTCTCGGCTCAATCACAGCCGTCTCTGGAATGCTGGATCGCCCGGTCAAGCCGGGCGATGACAGCGAGTGCTGCAGACGCACCATCACCTTCTCGCGGCGCATTTCGCCCGAGCTTTGCTTTGACGTTCCACCCTCGAAGCCAAGAGGGCGCAGGGAAGGCCGGGTGCTGACCTCGCACCCGCGGTCCGCTGCGCGAAAGGTAGCGCAAGGAAACCGCACAGCAGCATACAGGTGGTGCCAATCACTCGGCCTTCCCTGCGCGATGGTTGGACGGCTTATGCCGTGCTCTCCCGGGAGCCGAATTCCCTATGGCCTCCCTCACGCCTGCGAAAGTCACCAGCAGCGCGCCGGTTGACGCGACTGCCGCATCCGCAAAGCATTTGACCGTAGCGACGACGGCCAGGACCACACGTCTATATTTTGGCATTCGGTGAAACACGCCGAAACTAAGAAAACCCTTCAAAATCAGCGCTTTTCGATTAGCTTGATGCGGGCTGTTTCAGCGGGCTTCACCAAAATAAGGGCCCGGCCCTAAGCCTTTCAGCGTCCGCACGACAAACTGAAAGTCCCAAAGCCGAGCCCCTTGGTCCCAAGCCTTAGGAGCCGAAACCACGTGAAGAATAGCATTACCCCCTCCCCCGCCGGCAAGCGGGGCCGCAACGGCAGCGTCATTCTGACCGACCGCATGTGCGAGAAGCGGGTCGCCAGCCGGATCAAAATCTACGACCGCAAATGCCCTGGCCTGTACGTCAGCATCACCACGGCGGGCGTCGCGACCTTCTCCTTCAAGTTCACCGACCGGCAGACCGGCAAGCAGCGCACTGGCTGGCTGGGCGTCTACAATCCCGAAACCTTCACCGTCGAGGACGCGCGAGCCAAGGTCTACGGCCTCAGGGGGATGGGGGGCGACGCGCTCGCCGAGACCTTCCGCGACCAGAAGGCCGCGAAGGCCAAGCGGGGCAAGACCGTCGCCGAGATCATCGACGAGCGAATCACTTGGATGAAGACACCGGTCAAGAAGCCGGACGGCGAAATGCGCCCCCGGCTGGAAAGCTGGGAGAACACGGCAAGCCACCTCAACCGCTTCATCCGTCCCCGCCTCGGCAAGAAATCGGCCATGGAGGTCACCAAACACGACATCGCGACGCTGTCGAACGACATTGTCGCGGGCAAGTTCGGCAAGCCTTCGGTCAGCAATGCGCGTCACATGCGCAAGGCAGCCTCTGGCCTGTTCAACTGGGCAGCGGAAGCCGGGCGCGACTACGTGACGGCAAGCCCCTGCGTCAATTTGCCGAAGCTCGACCCCGAGCATCCGCGGACCCGCGTCCTGTCCGAGGACGAGATCAGGACCTTCTGGCATGGGCTGGACCGAGACGACCTGCCGTGGGACCGCCGGACCCGTCTCGCGCTCAAGTTCGAGCTGGTCACCATGCTCCGCTCGCGTGAACTGCTCGGTGCGCACCGGGAAGAGCTGTTCGACCTCGAGGGCGACCACCCGCGCTTTGACGTGCCGCTCAAGCGCGTCAAGAAGCGGCGCAGGATCCAGCAGCCGTTGTCAGATCTGGCCGTCGAGATCATCAAGGAAGCGTTGACCTCGGATGATCAGCAGTTCCTTTTCGAAAGCCCGATGTACAAGGGCCAGCCGATCCACCGCAAGGCAATGGCCGACGCGCTGCGCGGCACCAAGCACGAGAAGAACAAGGACAAGACTAAGACCGCCGGTCTTTGCGAGCTGCTTGGTCTCAGGCCGTTCACGCCGCACGACCTGCGGCGGACGGCGGCGACTTTGGCAGGTGATTTGGGCTTTGACGATGCCGCCATCGCCAAATGCCTCGACCATACTGTCAGCAAGAAGGGGGACGTGATCGTCCCGACTGTAACCGGCAAGGTCTACAATCACAGCACGCGGATGAAGGAGAAGCGCGCGGTGTTGGAAGGAGTTGCGGCGGAGCTGCACCGCATTATCGGGCGGCCAAAGGCCGTTGACCGATCTGAGGCACGGTACGCGGCCTGATGAGGTAGCGTCTTGAGCCGGCCAACCGCGCTAGGGCAACGATCCGATCGACCGCCGCACCGAGGCCGAACTCGACGCCGCGATCGATCGATGTTTCCAGCCGATAGTCGCTACTGAATTGCCAAGCCTTCACTGTCGGTCAGAAGGGTTGAGGCCGTGCGACCATCGGTCAACCCGATGGCGACCGCCAAAATTGGCAGCGCGAATTCTCCATTGATGATCTGCTCACAAAGCGTCTCCGACCGCCCCAGCATCAATGTACGAAACCACCACGGACCCATTGGCTCCGATCTGCACGATCATGAACGGAAGCGCCATTCCATCGTCAACGCACTGCATCAAGAAGGCATCAAGCATCTTTGGCTCCCAAAGATTGAGAGCCCGCCGTTGCGTTGCGTTGGATGCCGGATATCCGTGCGGGTTTGCGGGTCCGACCTCACAGCATCTGATGGCCGCAAGGACAAGCATAGACGCAACCGACGCCAAGGCCAACCGTGGATTCGTGCCGGTGCGCCGCTCAGCTACGTTGAACCTAGGACGATCAGCTCTCCGCGCACCCTGCATCGAAGGGGCCGTTCGGCGGTGGCGACCCCTTGCCAGTTGCAATCCGACTAGAAGCAGTAAGACACCGATTCAATTCAGATAACTACCGTAGGCAACACTGACCTAATTGCAGATCTCCGGCGCCAGAGCTGGCATTGAGTTCAATCTGGCTCCATAAATTCGGGTGACCTACAATAGAACAACCTTCGAAACCGAAGCTCCTGACCAATTAAGGGAGGTGGCGATGCGGACGCTACGTTGGTTGATCTTGGGCAGTGCGGCGTTGCTGGCAATCACCTCAGCTGCGGCTCAGACTTACGATCCCAGAAACCCGGTCTGCCTTCAGAAATGGCAGTGGGGTGGCGGCACCTACTTCGATTGCTCCTATACTTCATGGGATCAGTGCCGAGCGACAGCGATTGGGCTTGCAGCGATGTGCTTGGAGAACCCCTACTGGCCGCGAGCGCAGCAGAGGCTCCCGGGCGGCCCGCGCGTCACCCGATAAAGTTGAGATTACTCGCCGGCCATAGTGACGCGCAGCACGCCGCGACCCCCTCCTCGTTTGATATCTGCCATGCACTCAGCAGCGACGCGAGGGCGTGCCTAAGTCGTAGTTGACCTTTGGAAAGAAATCACCCCGGCCGTCAGGCGTCATGTCGAGAAGACCCCAGACCGGGTCGACGAGATCGCCAGCGCGGTGGTGCTGTTTGGGAGCGGGAGGGGCAAAGCTCATCTCTGAGCCCTAGAAGTGTTTGATCGCGCCGTTCTTCTTCCGGAAGACGTTGAAGATTGTTTCGTCCCAGTTCTCTCCGTCCGAAACTCGATGTTGCGCGCGCATCCCTTGGAAAATTTTGACGTGTCACCAAAGTAGTCCGCGTCGTAGCTGTTGCCAGCGGTAGACAGCAGCGAAAGGTTGTCCCAACCACGTTCGTGCGCCCAGGTGGCTAGACGCGCGATTGGCGATTTGGCGACAATATGAAGTGCGGCGCGCTGGCCCACATGCCTCGCGGCGCCGTCGAGCCCATGCTGCGGCTCGCAACGACATGGTGATTGCGGCCGGTGAGCAGCGCAGCCCGGGTCGGCGAGCATATTGCCGTGGTATGGAACCGGTTGAACCGAAGGCCTCCCGACGCGAGTGCGATCAAGTTCCGGCGTTGGAATCCGGGCGAACCGGGCTCCGGTGGAAGCCGAGGCGCGCCTCCAGGGACGCAGACATGGGCCGTGCAGCAACTCGGCGAGGCACGATGGTGCAGCCGTAAGCGCACAGCCCGTCGATGACGACGGACTTGCCGGAAATGCGTAGCCGCTGATAGCGCGCCATGTAGGTCTCGAGCCTGCCTCCGCCGTCGTCAGCGATCTTAACCGTCGCGGCTCTTCTTTCCGCCGGAGCAAGAAGAAAGAAGACGGTGCCAATCAGCCAAGACGACGGTTTCATGCTCGTCGCGCGAAGCGTCCGTTCGGTGCGGGTCAGTATCAGTACGGGCGATATCCGCCACAGATGTAATTGCCGTAGGCGTCGTAGCAGTTGCGTTGGTTGTAGTAGGCTGCGGAACCGACGGCGGCCGCGCCGAGCGCCGCCGCTCCGACCGCCACGCCGGGGCGATAGCCGTAGGCGCCACGATAGCCGCCCCGATAACCGCCATGGTAGCCGCCCCGATACCCGCCGCGAACCGCCACGGCCCGACCACCTCCCCCACCGCGAACCGCGACCGCCCGGCCGCCGCCGGCGCGGTAGCCGCCGCGCGCGTCGGCGGGCTGCGGATCAAAGGTGCCGGCGATCAGCACGAGGCCGGCGATGGCAATAAGACCTTTGGCAACGAGACCTTTACGTAGCATGCTCTTCTCCGTGGGTTGCGGGGAACAAGATCGCACGGCGGTTCCGCCAGTGTTCGAGTTTCCCTCAATGTCGCCCCCGATGCCGCGTTTTCCCGTGCCGATGCTGTCGTCGCGACAGGGAGTGGGTGCTGCCAAGCGGAAGGGTCGGCGTGACTGTGGTCGGGCGCCTGAATCCATAACGATGAACTCGCGTCTTCGTTCGGCGCCGATGGTAGTTTTCCTCCTCGGTCCGACTACGGTTTGAAAGATGGTTCCCACCGCCGAGCGCGACTTTGATATTCGTCGGATCGACGATCTGGGCAATGCGTTGCTGGGGCCGAGCTGGAAGCCGTCCAGACGGCTGGGGTCTGCGTTCGTGGCAGCCTGCGTCGTCCCCGGATGGCTCCGAAGCATCACCCGACGCTGCTGTCCGACGACGACCGAGAGGCCCAAGGCAAGGAGCTCGGCAAGGCACGCCATGACCACCATTCTGGCGGCGAAGTCCTCCGCCGCTCGCGCCGAGGTTGAAGCACTGATCAAGCAGACCGGCTTCCTTCTCTGTGAGAGCTGGAACGAACGCATGTGGGCGAATGGCGAACGCATCCGGCCAACGACTGATCGACCAAGCCATGCTGAACGCGACCGTGGTTCTTGTCATCATCGTCTCCTCGTTGGTCGGCCTGGTCCTCACCGAGCGGGCCGCCCGGCTTGTCACGCAGGCGCCGATCGGATCCGACGGCCTTGTCGATGCTCCACCAACCGCCGAATAGCATCATGTTTCAGCCGCGCCCCTCATTCGCGTCGATTGCATCGGCCTCCTCGTTCAAGCCCTCCTCGAGAAGTTCATACACCCTCGTCTCGGCCGCCATGCCCTTCGCGACGACGGTGTCGACGAACCGGCAGCGGAAACTCTGCTTGACGCGCATGTAGACGCGCTCGCTGACAAGAATTTGAGTGTCGTATTGCTTGTTGAGCCCTTCCAGGCGAGCCGCGAGATTTACGACGTTCCCGAGCGCGGTGTAGTTCATCCGCTCAGACGAGCCGAGATTTCCGACGACGGCTTCGCCAACGTGAATACCGAACCGCGTGAAGAAAGACGGCAGCCCTTCCGCTTCGAATTGCCGGTTGACCGCCTCATTGGCGGCCTTTGCTTGCAGGGCAGCGCGGCAAGCGCGCTCGCAATGATCGCCTTGGGGATTCGGCGCGTTCCAGAATGCCATCACGGCATCGCCAATGAACTTGTCGACGGTACCGCCCTGAAGCAGGATGACGTCCGTCAGAGCGGTGAAATACCGGGAGGTCTGCTGCATCAGAACATCGGGATCGGCATCTTCGGCGATCGTGGTGAAGCCTCTCACGTCGGTGAAGAGCGCCGTGATCTCCTGGCGTACGCCGCCGAGCTCGGTGGAAATCGAATTATCGAGCACACCGCTGACGATCGCGCGCGGCGCGAGCCTCGAGAACAGCCAGATCGCCCTTTGCGATTTGTGAATTGTTCGCGCCAGAATATCCAGCTCCTTGATCACCGAGCCGATCGCCTGCTGGGGCGGCGGCGCCATCGTCTGCAACCGCGCAGCCTCGCCCGTGATATCGCGAATCGTCGTCGACATGCGCGTTCCGAATATCCAGGCTGCCGGAATGAACAAAAGGCAAGCCAGCAGCGCAATCATTCGGGCTTTTCGATCGAGCTCCCGGATGCCGGCGGCAAATTCGTCCTCGGGCGCAATCAGAAGCACGCTCGCGGCCAGGTTTGGCCCGAGAGCGATGGTTTCGAGACGCGCGAAGTACTCCCGGCCGTCCTTCCAGGTTAGCTTGTGCCTATATGGGCTGCTCTTGTCCCAATCCGCAATGACGCGTCCTTCGACCGTCTCGCGAAGGTCAATGGTGCTGGGAAGTCGCGGACCTGCCGCGTCCACGGACGTCTGTGCGAACAACGCCGCGTAATTGGGATGCACGATCAACGTACCCTGGTCGTCGAAAATCAACAGATAGCCGTTCTTGCCGAATTTCATGATCGGCGCTGACCTGCTGTAATTGTCGAGCTTGAGGTCCAGTCCGACCACGCCGTGCGCCTTCCCGTCGAACGACACACTGAAGGTCAGCATGGGTACGCCGAGGTTGAACGAGAGATAAGGCGCAGACGTGATCAAATGGCCCGCCTTGCGCGCGTTCATATACCAGTTGCGTTCGCGCGCATCGTAGCCGCGTGGCGGGATCTCAATCTGTCCGATGCGGTTGCCGTCCTTGTCCAGGAATATGCGGGTCGTCGGCAGTTCCTCGCCGGCAGCCCATTGTGTGATTGTCGTAGCGTAGACCGCGTCGGCCGGACCGCCGACGCGCTCGCGCTGGACCCCTTTCAGCCCGTCCAATCGCTGCACCTGAAGCCAATAGCCGTTGTCATAGCCGACATAGATGCTGTCCAGCGCCGGCCATTGCGCCAGATTTCCCCTGATGAGGCCGGCCGTCGGGCTCGCGTCGCCGGGATCGGATGAATTCATGATGGCCGGGGTGAAGGCCAGCGAGCGAGACATGCGCGAAAGCATTTCGACCTGGAGCTGAAGCGAAGAGACCGTGCTGCGGCTCGTCGCATCCATGGTCGAGGTCGCGGCATCCTCGGTGACGAGATCGAGCGTCAGAACCTGCACGACAATCAGCAGCGCGGCCAAGAGGCCGATCATGAACATGACGCAGGCCGTCAGGGTAAGGCGAAAACTCATCGACCACCCAATCGTTTACCGCTCGAGAGCATTGTACGCGCCCCGTCAACGCCGCCGGAGCGGCAGATGACGCTCGAATTACACGTCGCTTGCCTTGCCTCCATGAGTGCACGATGCAGCCAGACTCTCATGTCTCCCTGCACCGACCATTATCAGTGCATCACCAATCACTTCTCGTTCTTGAAAAGCACGTCGATGGCCTGGATGACCTTGAGCTCAGCGTGCGCCTTGCAATAGACGATCGCCTGATGCTCACCCGACTTCGCTCGCGTGACATGAGCAAAATGCTTCTGCGCCAAGCCATTGTACCAGCCGCTGTACCATGCAGCGAGATAATCGGCGTCTTCCTGATAGGTGTTGGCGAGCTGGGCGCAGGTCAGGGCCTGAACGTCGATGAATCCTTTCGAGTCCATATAGGTCGAGAGTGGGACCTGAGCCTGGGCAGAAGCAATCGAGATAGCGAGAGCGCCGAGGCCGAGCTTGGTCCTGCCCGCAAGTGATTTGAGTCTCATGGTTTGTCTCCTTTTCTTGATCGAGTTCGTCGCAGTGAGGCACAACGCAGTATTATTTCTGCGATGGATCGGCCGTCGCGCTGGCTGGACCCGGGGTGCGGAGCGTTTCGTAGGAAATGTAATATTTGTAGATCTTGCCGACGTACTGGACCGTCTCCTGCCCGACGATCGCGGCCGCGCCATTCTCGACGTTGCCGAACCAGATGGTGGAGTCGAAGCCGTGCTTGCTGGCGTAGTCGCGGAAACGCTTGAGATTGCCGGGTCCTGCATTGTAAGCCGCCAGAGCCATGAACACGCGCTCGCGCGGATCGGTGACCGATGTGTCGACATAGGTGTCCGCGAGATACCGCAGGTACTTCGAGCCGGCCTGGATGTTGGTATCGGCGCTCGCCGCGACGCCGGTGATCTCGATCGGCTTCTCCTTCGCGGTGCTGGGCTTGATCTGCATGATGCCCGTTGCGCCGGAGGCATTGTGGCAGGCTTGGTCGAGCTCGGACTCCTGATAGCCCTGAGCAGCGAGCAGCACGGGATCGAGCGAATATTGCACGCCGTACTTCTGGAACGAGGTGCGCAACGCCTTGAACTTCTCCGCCTCATTGTGCGCGAGGGCGTTCTTCAACGGCTTCGCCGTCTTGAAATAGCGTGCACGCAGGTCGTTGCCGAACTCGGTCCCGATCTTGTGGGTGCTGACGAATTCCGACAGCTCCTTCTTCAATCCCGGACTGTCCTTGCGGATCGCCCAGGCGATGTCGCCGCCCTCGTTGATCGCGATATCGTCGCGCACCGTCAGCCCGTTCAGGAGGCCCGCCCATGCCTGCGCCTTGAAGCGGTCGACGACGGCCCAGGGCAACAGGCCGGTACTGACCATCTCCAGCAAGTCCTCGTCCGCGAGGTTCTTGTCGGCCGGTTGGACGATGACAGGCTCCAGCCCCTTGGCCTTGCGGTCCGCGTTGAGCGCAGCCAGGTGCTCGAAATAGCTGCTCGATTCCCGCACCGAAATCGTCGTGCCGCCGAGGTCGTTCAGCGCACCGACGCTCGGCGCGGCCGATCCGGTCACGAGCACCTCGCGGATCCCCGTTGCCCAGGGATCGGCGAAGTCCACCAGCCTGCTCCGTTCCGGTGTGACCGTGAGCATGCCGGCGGCGATGTCGCCCTTTCCGGCGGCAAGGTCGCTCAGCAGCCGGTCGCGCGGCGTGGGGACGAAGCCGACATAGATCCGTTCCTTCTTCTTCCCGTAGCGCTTAATCAGCCAATTCTCGAACTCGGCACCGAGCTCGGCCTCGAAGCCGAGCGTCTCGCCCTTGTCGATGAAGAACGATGTCCTGTCCGTCGCCACCAAGATGCGCACGAGCTTTCTCTTCAGCATGCCGTCGAGGTCGCCCTGCCACGTCTTCAGGAAGGGCAGCGCCAGGACCTGAGGGCCGGCCTGTGCCGCCTCACCTGTCGCGACGACGGCGGTGACGACTGCGATCAAGGACGCCGCAAGACGGCGGGGACTCACGTCTAACGAGGAAAACATCATTTGATCCAGCCCAATCATTTGAAACTTGCCTGAATGATCCTCATCGAAGAAATCCCGATTACGCACACTCCGCAATCCCGGAGCGACCTGGACCCGCGAATGCCGGCGCCCCTATTGCGAGCGCACATGTGCGAGCCCAGGCCCTGATCAACGCCGGCGACTGCCACCGTGAAAACCGCCACCCCGGCCCCCTCCATGGAAACCGCCGCCCCGGAAGCCGCCACCGCCGCCGCGATGGAAGGCGGCACCGCCGGCCCGCATGCCGCCGCCGCGCATCGCGGCCGGCCGGCCGCCACCAACGCGGCCGCTGGCTCGCGAGTGCGTCACGCTTCGATGCGAGATCACGGCACGGTTGCCGGCGCCGGTGCGGGCGCGCGTGATGCTTCTGCTGCTGGTGCGGCGGGACACGCTGGCGCCGCGATTGCCGGTGCGTTGCGAGACCGCCGTCCTGGCCCGGTCTGCGCCGGCGTTCGAGAACTTGCCGCCGGGACCGCCGGTGCGATTGCGCAAGGCTTCGCGCGCGCCCGGCGTGTTGCCGCTGCCGAAGCGCCGCGCCACGCCGGCATCGCGATAGGCCACGCCGCCGCGATGGACCGGATTATGCGCCCAGGCGTTGGTTCTGATGTTGGTGCGGTTGAACTGGTTGTAACGGTTGACGTTGACGAAGACGTTGCGGTTCCACCAGTTGCAGCCGCCCCAGATCGCAGCACCGACAGCGACGGCAGCGGTGAAGCCGATCACGCCCGCAGCGACATAGCCCGGCGGATACCAGTAGAACGGCTGGTAGTCGGGATAGTCCCACGCACCATACACAGCGGCGGGATCATAGACAGGAACGTGGTACTGGTCGGGATCGACCGGATCGATCGAGATCGCCTGCGCCATGCCCGCTGGCGCCGACCCGCCGGCCGGAGGCGCGCTCTTCGTCACCTTCTGCTGGGGCGTCGACTTGAGATTGCCTGCGGCATCGGCGCGCTGGCGCAGCTTCTGCACAGCACTCATCACATCCTGCTCCTGGGCAAGGAAGCCGTCGCCCAGCTGCTGCACCCACTCAAGCTTGTCGTTCATCATCTGCAGCACTTGCGGCACCGACGTCAGTGCCTTGACGCTGGGATCCCAGGACTGCTTCTGCATGGCGTCCTCGAGCGCCTTGCCGGTGACACTCTTGTTGTCCTGCGACCAGCGCGCGGCCTCCACGACCTCCAGCGGATAGGTCGACGCCATCAGGATCTGCGACAACAGCGCATCCGGATAGAGCGCGATCGGCGCCACCAGTTGCTCTATCTGTCCGTCCGGGAACTTGGCCGCGGCCGGCGCTGGGGTCGGCGCAGCGGCCTGATCCTGCGTTGGCGGCTGGGTTGCAGGCGCCTGCGCGAACGCAGCCGTCACGCCGATCCCAAGGGTCAAGGCGACACCGAGCATGAGCCCGCGTACGTTCGAAAGAGATCGCTTCATCACACGTCCTCGCTTCCCAGACAAAAACACTCACTGCGTCTCTGGCGACAAAGGGATGCCGCTGCACCCGTCTCCGAGATCAGCCAACCAGCTCGAAGTCCCCCAGCTTGAAAGTCTTGTTGTTCAACGTCTCTGTCGGTCCGTAACATCGCATTGCTGGCAAAGGCCGTTTGCCTGCTGTCGGAATCCAGTTCTGCTCGAGCCTGTCCGGCGCCTTCGGTCCGACGTAGATCGTCACGCCGCCATCGGCGTTCTTCTTCATCTTGTCGAGGTCATAGGACGACAGCGTCGTGCGGTTCGAGTTGCTGTAGATGAAGGAGCAGGTCGCACGGTCATAAACAGTCAGGGCCCAAAATTGCCTCACCGGCATATCCTTCGGCACGTCGATCTTGTACGTCTTGCCGGCTTCCAGCAACTTTCCGTCCTTGTCAGCCAACGCCATGAAGTATTGCGTGCCTGGACTGTCGGTCAGGACCTTCGGCATGTAGGTGCACCAGAAATACTCGGCGGCGCGCTCGATCAGGTCGATCCGGTCGTCATAGGTGAAAGTAAAGGTCCGATGCTCGTCGGGCTGCAACAGCGACGCGTAGTGCCGATCCGGCCAATAGAGCTTGTTGGCCGGAAAATTGTCGTACCACCATTGCAGGTAATACCACGCGTCGATCGCGGCCTGCCGCATCGCACGTTTTGTCGTGTCGTCAGGCGCAAACGGTTTGCCTCTTTCGATCCCGAGCGACTTGATCATCCCCATCATGACCTTGTCGTGCTCGCGGACGGGCTCGACGCTCATGATGGCATGCATATCCTCGAAATGCCGTTCATCGTAGAACGGCAAAGTCGGATAGCGCTGGTTTGCGGGGTCGACGAATTTCTGTTGCGGCGGATTGGATGCCTCCGAGAGATAATACATCCGCAGGCGCCTGGCGTATTGATATGCGTCCGCCGTCGTCTTGCCCGGGGCAGGCACCGAGCGGAATGCGAAGGCGACGCGGTAATTCGGCGAAGGCACATGGATGTAGCCGGCGGGCACAGTGTCCTTGAAGTCCGGCGACGTGAAAAGCATCTTGCCCCCCTCGCCTTTGTCGAGACCGGTGGGGCCGACATCGGCGATGGTGAATTGCCAGGCATCGACGACCTGCCCGTAAAGGCTGCCGTCGGGGCCGGCGACGGGCAGCTCGAGCACGACCGGCCCCTTGCGAAGGTCCGTAAAGGCACTGATGTAGGGCGTCGTGCTGTTCGCCGTGATCGCTTCCAGCTTAGGCGTCGCCGTCGCCGAATAAGCGATGATGTCGTTGTCCTTCATGCCGAGATCGGCGAATGCAGCCCGACGGAAGGAATAGATCGCAATCGCCGGCATGTTCCAAAGCACCGCCTCGAAAGCGCGCTGGTATTTGATCTGGTAGTCGAAGTCCTTGATCGAGCAGGTCGATCCCGGCGGCGGCTGGCCGCCGAGAGGGTTTTGGCCGTCCTGAGCGGATGCTGGAGCGGCCCCGAGCACGGAGACTGCATAAGCGGATGCAAGCGCACCGGCCGCCGTTGGAATGAAGAATTCTCGCCGGTTCATACTCTTCTCGTTGCCTCATCGCGAATGGTCTTCAATGGTGTCTGATCTGCATGCGCGCGACAATCAATCGGGAGGTCTCTCCACGCGTTCCTATTTCTCCAGCTCGACCACAACCTCGTCGATCCTGCCCTGGAACGTGAACGGCTCCTGATAATCCCTGACGACCGCCGTGCCGGTGTCCGTTCCGATGTCCTGGTTTTCCGACAGCGAATATTTGAACGGCGAGGTCTGATCGACCTTGCCCGAGCCCACCGCCTTGCCATCGACGGAGAGCGTGATGGTGCCGCTCTTACCCATCTCCTTGCCGCCCTCGTAGCTGAAGGCCATCTTGAGCTCGTGCTTTCCGGCCGGCACGGTCTGGCTGCTCGTGACCGTGTAGGACTTCAAGTCGATGTAGTTATGAGCGGCGGCGAGCTTGCCGTCTTTCATGTAGAAGCCCCAGCCGCCGGTGTTGCCGCCCTGCGTGAAGATCACGCCGTTAGTGCCGTCCTTGATGTCGACTTTGGCTGACACCGTGAACGACTTGTTCTTGAGGTCAGGTGCTGACGCTTCGGGAAGCCCACTGAAATTACCGGGATAGACGAACTTCTTGCGATCGCCGGCGAGGTTGGGCTTGCCGGTGAGCTCGGCGCTGAAGCGCTCGGCGCCGCGCCAATCCAGCGGCAGCACCTTGTTGGCGGAGGCTTCCGCCCACCACAGCGCGACCATTTCCTGGAGCTTCTCGGGATTCTTGTCGGCGATGTTGTTCGCCTGGCTGAAATCCTTGTCGAGGTTGTAGAGCTCCCATTTGGCCTTGAGCGGGTCGAACTCGCCACGTTCGGCCTGCCAGGGTTCGAACGCCAGCGATGCCGCCCACCAGCCGTCCTTGTACATGCCGCGGTTGCCGAACATCTCGAAATACTGGCTCGTCCGCATCTCCGGCGCCTTGGCATCGCCAAAGGTGCTGATGATGCTGCGGCCCTGGATCGGCTCCTGCGGCGTGCCGTTGACGCTGCGTGGCTCGTCGACACCGGCGGCCGCGAGGATCGTCGGTGCGATATCGATGATGTGGGTGAACTGCGTCCGCACCGCGTGATGATCCTTGATCTTGGCGGGCCATTTGATGATCATCGGATTGCGCGTGCCGCCGAGATGGCTGGCAACCTGCTTGGTCCACTGGAACGGCGTGTCCATTGCCCAGGCCCATTCAGCCGGGAAATGGTTGAAGTGCTTCTCGGTGCCGATCTCGTCGATGTACGGCAACATGTCCTTGTAGGTCATCTGATAGGCGTTGAAGAACGCGGTCTCGTTCAGCGTGCCGTCGAGCCCGCCTTCGGCCGATGAGCCATTGTCGCCGACGATGTAGATGATCAAGGTGTTGTCGGCATCGGGACGCGAGGCGACGTAGTCGAGAACCCGGCCCACCTCCTGGTCGACTTGGTAGCCATAGGCCGCGAACGTCTCCATCATTCGTGCGTAGAGTTTTTTCTGGTCGGCGTTCAAGCTGTCCCATGCAGGAAGGCTTTGGGGCCGTGGCGTAAGCACTGCATCCTGCGGCACGATGCCGAGCTTTTTCTGCCGCTCAAAAGTCTGTTTGCGATATTCATCCCAGCCCATGTCGTACTGGCCCTTGAACTTCGCGACCAGCTCTTTCGGAGCCTGATGCGGGCTGTGGGTCGCGGCCGGCGCCAGATACATAAACCAGGGCTTGCTCGGCGAGATGGCTTCGGCCTTCCTGAGCCACTCGATCGATTTGTTGGCCAAATCCGTGCTGAGGTAATAGTCCTGCTGGCTCGGCGTGCCGACCGGCGTCTGGTTCTCGAAGATGAACGGCCTGATCTGGTTGGTGTCGCCAGCCATGAAACCATAAAAGTATTCGAAGCCCAACCCGTTCGGCCAATGGTCGAAGGGACCTAACAAGCTGGTTTCATAGACCGGCGTGTTGTGGTTCTTACCTATCCACGCGGTCGCGTATCCATTCTGTTTCAAAATCTCTGCGACAGTCGCCGTGCTCTTGGGAATGATGCCGGTATAGCCGTCATAGCCTGTCGCGAGCTCGGTGATGATGCCGGTGCCCGCGACCTGATGGTTGCGCCCGGTCAGCAAAGCTGCGCGCGAGGGTGAGCATAACGCGGTCGTGTGGAAGCGATCGTAGAACAACCCGTCGTTGGCGAGTTTTTCCATGTTGGGAGACGGCACGCCGCCCCCGGCAACCGAGAATTGACCGAAGCCGACGTCATCGAGCAGCACTAGCAGAACGTTCGGAGCGCCTTGCGGCGCCTGCACACCCTTCGGGAAGGCAGCCGGATCAGAGTCCTTGAAGGTTGTTCCGACATTGCCTCTGAAGCGGGGTTCTGCGTAAGGCAGCACCGCTTGCCCCTTTGCGCGCAAATCCGTCTGGGCGTGTGCGATCGGGAGTTGCAGGCTCATGACGAGAGCCGTGGTGCTCAGTGCGATGGAAAGCGGTCGAGTCTTCTTGGTCATTGCTGCTCCTCGATAGCTCTTTGACGCTGACCGCGTTGCTGTGCACGGCCTCACAGCGTTCTCAAAAACTGAACACGCTCTTCCAGTCATCCTTCATGCTGACAATGGTCCAGCCGTTGGCGCTCGCTGCGTCGAGGCCCTTGTCGAGCTTGCCGAACGGCGACTTGCGGTCGTAGGCGAATTCGCGCTCGGCATCCGTGTGATGCACGATCAGGCCGAAACGCTTGCCGCGCGCGCCCGTCGTCCATTGCAGCATCTGGAAGTCGCCGTCGGAGTTCCCGAACGCCGCGACCGGGCGGCGGCCAATATGAGAATTGATACCGACAGGTTTGCCGGGACCATCGTCCACGAGATCGATGGTGGGCAGACGGATCAGCACCGGTCCATCCTTGTCGACCTTGAACTGGGTCTTGATGCTCGACCCCACGACCTGCTCGGGCGGGATGCCGTAGACGCGCACGCTCCAGGGACGCATGAATTCGATGCCGCCGCCCGAGACGATGAAGGTCTTGAAGCCGCTCGCCCTGAGATAGGCGAGCAGCTCCCGCATCGGCTGGTAGACCAGATCGGTGTAGGGCCGGTTGAACTTCGGATGACGCGCCGTCTTGATCCAGTCGCCGGCGATCTGCTCGAACTCGGCCGTGGTCATGCCGGCATGGGTCGCCATGACGAGCTCGACCAGGCCCTTCTCGCCACCCTTGGCGAGCGCGGTAATGTCGTTGTCCAGAACAGCCCTGAACGGCTGCTTCTGCTTCCATTCCGGATGTTTGCCGGCGAGCGCCTTCACCCGGTCCAGCGCAAACGCAAGCTGCACATACATCGGCTGCTCGCACCAGAGCGTGCCGTCATTGTCGAATGTCGCGATGCGCTCCGGCGCCGGCACGAAATCCGGCGCGCCTTCCTTTGTCACCGCCGAGACGAAGTCAAGGATCGACTTCTTGGCTTGGCCGTCGTTCCAGGATGGAAGAGGATCACCCTGCGCGCGCGCCGGACGCCCCGAAGCCGACAGGGTGGCCGCCGATAGCAGCAGACCCGCCAGGATCGTGCGACGGTCAACAAAGCTTCCTTTCACAGGCTTCCGCCCTCCAATTCAACGGTGCACCACGGCGCAACAGCCCCGCGATACGGGGCCGTTCCGTCGATTGACCTTAGTTGCCGTTGGGCAGACCTATAGCAAAGCCGTCCTTTGCGAGGGCTTCCCTGAAGAACTGGAAGCGCTCGTACTGTTGAATCGTGATCGGACCCGCGTAGGTCTCGCTCTGAATCTTCCGCGGAGGATACTTCACGTAGGTCTGCATCAGCTCCTTGATCGCGGCATTGATCGAGACCAGGGACCAGGTGTGCTCCGTGTAGTTGTTCATGAAGACGTCGTAGCGCTCCTGCGGGTCCTGCCAGAGGTCAAAGACCTGGGGTACGGTCGCCACATAGGACTCCGGCCCCTTCCAGCCGAGATTGCTGTCAACCGCGAGGCCGCCGGTTTTTGCTCCGTTGTCGCCGCGCAGATTGAACACCGCCTTGTAATTGCCGACGCGCGCTGCGCCCGGCGTGAGCTCAGACTCGGTGAAATAGAACCAGCTCTTGCGCTCGGACTTGCCGGTTCCGAACAGGATCGGGGAGATGTCGATGCTGTCGAAGATGATGGGCTTACCTTCGCGGTCGTTCTCCGGCAGCTTCACACCGGCGAGCTTTGCGAAAGTCGCCATGTAATCGAGGCCGCCGACGATATCGGAATTCTTCGAACCGGCCTTGATGCCTGGCCCCCATGCGAGGGACGGGACGCGGTTGCCGCCTTCGCGAACGGTGCCCTTGGTGCCGCGGAACGGCGTGTAGCCGGCATCCGGATAGACGTCCTGCCAGGCGCCGTTGTCCGTCGTCCAGAACACATAAGTATTCTTGTCGAGCCCGAGCGACCGCACCTTGTCCATGATACGGCCGATACGCGTGTCGTTCTCCACGACCGAATCGGCGTACTTGCTCTTGGACATCGACTTGCCCTGGAATTCGGGCGCCGGCATGTTGGGCTGATGCACCTTCATGAAATTGATGCTCATGAAGAACGGGCCCGACGACTTGTTGCGATCCAGATAGTCGAGCGAGGCCTTCTCGACATAATCGTCGAAGAATGGGATGCCGACCACGCCCTTGTCCGGCGTGTTGACGTACTGTCCGTTGATCTTGAAGTCCTCCTTCGCCTTCTCCCCTGCGTTTCCGGACAACGCGCCCTTGGTGACCTTCGTGAACATCGCTCTGAGTTCGGGGTCCATGTCGGGAAACCACGTCGGGTCGGCGTAGGTATAGGCATTGAGATGATAAAGGCCCGCATACCTCATCTCGTCATAGCCCTGGGCGTTCGGTATGGCGTAATCGTCCTCGCCGAGATGCCATTTGCCGGTGAAAAATGTCTTGTAGCCGCCGGTCTTCAGAACCGACGCGAGCGTCCATTCCGCGGCCGGCAACCCTCCGCCCTGCCCCTGGAATGCCACAGTGGTCATGCCGCTGCGGTTTGGAATTCGGCCAGTCTGCACTGCGGCGCGTCCGGGGGTGCAGCTCGGCTGGGCATAGAAGGACATGAATTGCATGCCTTCGGCCGCCATGCGATCGATGCTCGGCGTCGGCATGCCGCGATTTTCGCCACCGCCGTAGGGGCCGGAGTCACCATAGCCAAAGTCATCCGACAAGATCAGGATGATGTTCGGCTTTGCTCCGCCGGCAGAGGATGACGGCTGCGGGGTAGTCGCCTGCGCTTGCGCAGTCTGGACGGGTGCCATCGCCGAGAAAGCGGCGATGGTGGCAAGCGAGCTGGAGGCCGCGAGCAGTTTGCGGCGGCTGAAGTCTTCCGTCGTCTTCTTGTCAGTCATCACTATCTCCCTGGTCGTGTCACGCAACGAAATCCGAGGTGGCTGGTCGACGTGTCGATCGGTTCGGCATGGCGCGCGGCCGGTCGATAGCGGCGGCAATAGTTCGGCGCGCAGAGATGCGAACCGCCCTTGATCACCTTGCGCGGGATCCGGCTGAGCGGCAGCGACGGATCGTGGCTGTCATGTTCGGCGCCGCCGCGCGGATTCTGCGGAATGCAGCAGGCCTTCTTGGCGTCGGCCTGGTGCTTCGGAGCCCACCAGTCGCTGGTCCACTCCCAGACATTTCCGATCATGTCGAACACGCCGTAGCCGTTCGGCGGATAGGTCATCACGGGCGAGGTGCGCTCGTAACCGTCCTCACGCCGGTTCTCGAACGGGAAATGACCTTGCCAAATATTGGTCTGATGGACGCCACCCGGAACGAGCTCGTCACCCCAGGCATATTTGGCGCCATCGAGGCCTCCGCGCGCGGCGAACTCCCACTCGGCTTCCGTCGGCAAATCCTTGCCGGCCCATCGGGCATAGGCGAGCGCGTCGGAATAGGCAACGTGGACGACGGGATGATCGTCGAGCGACTTGATGTTGCTCTTCCGGCCATAGGGATGCCGCCAGTTCGCGCCCTTGAGCAGCGTCCACCATTGGCTGAAGTCACGAAGATCGACAGGATGGTCCGGCGGCGTGAAAGTGAGCGACCCCGCATAGATCATACCCGGCAAGGCATCCGGATAGTCCTTCGGATCCGGCGCAACCTCTGCGAAGGTGACATGGCCGGTGGCGCGCACGAACTCCTTGAATTGCCGGTTCGTCACCGGCGTGCGGTCGATCCAGAATCCGTCGACGCACACCATGTGGGACGGCGCTTCTTCCGGATAATGCCGATCCGACCCCATCCGAAAGGTTCCACCGGGGATGAAGATCGAGTTTGGTGGGCTGCTTTCACTGACGTTCGCGACCGGTGCCTGCGCAAGATTCACGTCGGATGCTCCGTACTTTAAAAGCGCCCAGCAGCAGTTCGTCTAATGACGGCCGGCCAGAGAGGACGAAATTTAAAGCGCGGCAAGCATTGGCCTAGTTGGACCTTGGTCCATCATGTTTCGTGCGCGCAGTGCGAACTTCCGCGAAAACTGAATTGGAGGCCCGGCGGGAACTCGCCGCCACTCGATCAGGCCGGCAGGCGACGCAGATCCTGCCCCTGAAGCGCGGCCGCCGAACCGATCCCGATGTTCTTTACGATCGCCCTCGCCTGCAGCATGGTGATGTCGAGCGGCCTCACGAGCTCGGCCGGATAGTACCGGACATTGCCGGCCAAGGGCGTCGGTGCCTGCGGCACGAAGACGACCATCCAGTTGTGGTCCAACGATTCCAGCAGGTATCCGATCTGCCAGCCTCCCTCGGCGCGGACGAGCACCGGCTTGAACTCGTCGCTGGCGCTTTCGGCCTGAGCCAGGCCCTGGGCCATGCTCTTGACCATCTGGTATTGCGGCATGCCACCGAGAAACGAATTCTCGAACCACGCGCTGGCGTTTGCGCCCACCCTTGTCCGCGCCACGACGCCAGCCAGGAAGGATACCAGCACGAGAAGCACCACCGCGAGCACCGTCACGATACCGACGCCGGCGATTTTTCCGACCTCGTCGAAGTGCAGCAAATGGGACACGGGCAGCGCGGCCTTGACCGCGATGCGCATCGCATGCCCGAGGATCACCAATACGAGCGCGACCGGCAGCAGGAACAGCGCACCGCCGATGATCGTGGTCTTCAAGAACTGCTTCATCGCCCCTGCCCCTCGCACGGCGCAGCCTCGGCTCGCGACCTCCAGGACACGCTACCAGGTGATGTTGAGACGAAACTGGCTTTTGAAATTATAGACCGGATAATCCTTGATGATGGGAACGCCGATCTCGAGCGATGCCGCGACGTTGTCGGACAACTTCTTTCCCGCGCGCACATCCAGGGGAAGAAACAGGCGGCCGGTCTGTCCGGCGACCGGATCGCCGAAATTTATCCTGATGTCCTGGCTGGGGTAGAATGTGACGAACCAGCGATCCGGCAAACCGATGTTCAGGGCCGGACCGAACTGCAGATTGCTGACATTCCGTCTCGTCGGATCTCCGGCAACACTCACGTCATATCGGAAGATCGGCTCGAAATAGCTCGACTTGCTGATTTCCGGCAGCGCGACACGAAAGCCGACGATCGGCATGATGCGCCACTTGCCAGACCCCAACGGATCCTCGCCGGTCGGGGTGATCAGACGGGCACCGAAACCGACCGCCCAGCGCTTGTCGAGATCATGAATGACGGCCGCCTGGATATCGGCATCTCCGAGACCGTAGATGTAGTTGCCGCTGGGATTGCTCGCATTGATCGTATTCCGGCCGAGCAACGGCAAATCCGTCCGCGTCACCACCGTCCATGTGGGAGTCAGGTAGAAGGCGTGGTCATAGCGCAGGTTCAACGTCTGCGTCGTCACATCCAGGGTGTTGCCTGGAGCCGTGCGGTACTCGTATTCGAGTTGAAACAAGTTCGGCGGCGGCCGGAAAAAATCAAGGCCGGAACGATCCTGGCTTTCGGGCGACTGCGCGGCGGCGGGGCATGACCACGACAAGGCGAACGGAACGAGCAACGCGGCCCAACGGGGGTCGGTGGGCGCTCTTCGGACACGCGAGCCGGTGCGATCAATAGTATTACGCGCGAGCGACGACCGGTCAGGCGTCGAACTGCGCGTCATGTGCGACCCGAGACTCAACTTCGAGAGCGGAAACGACATCGCGCAATTTCGCCTGGTCGCATACGGCTCGCCTGTCAACCGACGTTGAAGAGAAGAAGGTTAGAGTGCAGCCAGGGCCTCGGCCTAGTTGGACCTTGGTCCATCACGCTGCGCAGGAGCATCGCGAAGGCGCTGATAGCCCTCGACGAACTGATACGCTTTGCCGTTCGCCAGAAGTCCCAGCATCTTGCTGTGGTCGCGACCAAGTGCCGCGGTGCGGGACAAAAGACTAACGGTTCCCGCAGTCTCAGATTTGAGACCGACGGCGCGGCATCTCACAAAGCCTCAAGCCAGTCAGAATGCCGGCGCCAAATCGGCCTTCGATTTAGGAAATTTATCTCTCCCTCTCCATGGGTGGCACAAAGTGCATAGTCCATTCGAACTAATGGCGCCCACCACAGAGGTAAGCCCTCCCGGTAAGAGCGCGGACCGACTCTCCAAGCATTCCAGACCACCGGACTCGGCATAGATCGACCACAGGTTTTAGCTTACGTTTTATACCAGGAGCCGGGTCGCAATTCGTGAAAAGCGTGGATCGACTTGAAAGGCCAACTGCCAGATCGAACCGCGGCGGTTCTCCGCCCGGCGCTCTTTTGCTGATAGTTACAGTTATTGCGCTCTTCTTGTCGGTCCTACAATCGCGCGCGGACAATGCGGAGCGGCGCATCCTTATATTGAGCGCATTTAACTACACGCTTCCCGCGGCGAGCCAGGCCATAAGCGGCATAGAAGCACGGCTGAGAGAAGCTGGCGGCCAGGAATTCGCAATCGACGCCGAATTCCTTGATCTCTTTCGCGTCACGGACCCCGCGCACGAGATGCGCATGGCCGCCTTCGTGCGCGAGAAATACGCGGCGAGACCACCCAGAGCGGTCATCGTCCTCGGCAGTGCGGCATTGCAGTTCATCCTGAAGCACCCCGACATCGTGGCGCTGCAGATTCCGGTGGTGTTCGCTGGGGTTTCACCCGCCACCTACGCTAACTTAAATCCGCCTTCGAACGTTACCGGAGTTTTTTTCGAGCTGAATTTCGAACGAACGCTCGAATTGGCGGAGAGGCTCCAGCCTTCGGCCAAGCGGCTGTTCGTCATCTCCGGCGCGTCTGCGCTCGAAGATCGTGCTTGGCAGGAAGTGGGTCGTCGCACGATCGCACAGCATCCGCGACAATTCGAAACGACTTATCTGTTTGGACTTTCCCATGATGCGCTCATGACCGAGGTCTCGCGCATTCCAAGCGATGCAATCGTGATCTTTCTAACATTCCTGATCGACGGGGCCGGCAAGCCTTTTACTCCCAAGGAAGTGGCCAAGGACATTGCCCGCGTTTCCGCCGCTCCGGTCTATGGACCATACGACACCTATACGGGCACCGGGGTCGTGGGCGGGTTTGTCGAGACATTCGAATCGCACGGGGCCGCCGCTGCCGACCTGGTGCTTGCCATCGAAGGAGGCAGCGATCCGGCCTCGCTCCCTCCAAGACTTAATCCGGCGCAGGCCTTTCGCGTGGACGCGCGCGCGACGACGCGGTGGGGCCTGAAACAGAGCAACCTGCCGGCCGACACCATTGTCCTGTTCAAAGAGCCAAGCCTCTGGGAGGAGCACCGCTATCTGATTACGGCGGTGGCACTTGTCATCGCACTGCAGATGGCCGGCGTGGCCGCCCTCCTCATCCAACGGCGGCGGAGAAGGCAAGCCGAACTCTCGCTCAGAGAGAGCGAGGACCGTATGACCTTCACCGCCGCTTCCGCCAATATCGGCTTGTGGCAGTTCGACCGTTCGACGGACGAGTTGTGGGCGACCGAGCATTGCCGGACAATGTTCGGCCTCGCCGGCGACACTTCCCTCACGCGCGAAACGTTTGTCACGGCGGTGCACCCCGAGGATCGGCGCGTCGCAGTCGGGACATTGCGGGGTATATTGCGGGGACATGCGACCGTGACCGACATCCGCATCATTCGTCCCGACGGCCAGATCCGCTGGTTCAGGATTCGCGCGCGTGCTCCTCTCGACAGCAACGGATCTCCGGATCAACTCAGTGGCATCTTCGTCGATATCACCGACCAGAAGGCAGCCGAATGCGAAGCGGACCTGCAGCGCCAGGAAATCACGCATTTGATGCGTGTCTCGACGCTCGGCGAGCTTTCGGGCGCGATTGCCCACGAGGTCAATCAGCCGCTGACCGCAATATTGTCAAACGCGCAGGCAGCGATCTACCTCCTCGAACAGGACGAGCCGAATCTGGCGGAAGTGCGCGACGCGCTCCAGGACATCGTCAAGGACGACAGTCGCGCAGGCAATGTCGTTCGGCGTTTGCGGGGGCTACTCAAGAAAGACCAGACGCGTTCCGAACTTATCGATCTCAATGAGATGGTCGATTCAGCCAAGGCGCTGCTTCGCAGCGAAATGATCAGCCGGCGCGTGACGATAGAGATGGACCTGGCAACGAGCAGACCGATAGTGCTCGGTGACTCCGTGCAACTGCAGCAGGTCCTTCTCAATCTCATCATCAATTCCATGGATGCGATGGTCTCGACGCCCGCCAGCCAAAGACGCATCCGGGTCCGTACCAGGGACGCTCCAAACGGTGCCGTCGAACTGTTGGTGAGCGACAGCGGATGCGGCATCAGCAATGTCGACGGCAAGCAACTTTTTACGCCGTTCTACACGACCAAGGACCATGGCCTTGGCCTCGGCCTGACGATCTGCTCCAGTATCATCCGGAAGCACGGCGGCACGATCAATCTGCAGAACAATGAAGCTGGCGGCGCAACGGCAAAGATCACCCTGCCCGCTCGGCCAATGCTCATGGCAGCTCAATGACAGACCGAGAATTTACAATCTTTCTGGTCGATGACGACGAGAGCGTGTTGAAGGCGATCGCCCGGCTGCTGCGGGTGCGCGGGTATCGTGTTCAATCGTTCGCTTCGCCGGGCGCATTCCTCTCGAATCACGACGCCTCGATCCCCGGTTGCGCCATCCTGGACGTCGCGATGCCGGACCTTGACGGTCTCGCACTGCAACAAACGCTCAGTGCGAGCGGCTCCTGCCGCCCGGTTATTTTCCTCACCGGCAGAGGCGATATCCCGACCACCGTGCGGGCCATGCGGGCCGGCGCGCTCGATTTCTTGACCAAGCCAGTGAACGATGCTGACCTGTTGACGGCCGTTGCACAGGCCGAGCGGAAAGATGGCGAAATTCGCGCTACCGAGGCAGGCCGGAGCTCGTTCAGCACCAGGCTTGCCATGCTCACGCCACGCGAGCGCGAAGTGATGCAGCATGTCGTCGCCGGCCGTCTCAACAAGCAGATCGCGAGCGATCTGGGGACCGTCGAGAAAACAGTCAAGGTTCATCGCGGCCGGGTCATGGCCAAGCTTGGCGTCCGCTCCGTCGCAGACCTCGTGCGATTCGCAGAGAGGGCCGGAATTACCGGCAACGAGGCGTGAGGATGGGCTGTTGGCCCTAGGGCCAACTCGACAACGCCCCGTTGTAGCGCCGATAGTCATCGCATGGTACAACCTCCCCGGTGGACAGCTATCGTCGACGACGATCCGTCGGTGCTCAAGGCACTGTCGCGATTGCTGCGGACACGAGCCATCGACACCAGGACGTATGAGTCCGCCAGGGACTTCCTCAACGCGCTGCCGGAAGAGCCGACGGGCTCGTGGCCCGAATGCTTGATCCTCGACCTCCAGATGCCCGAGATGAACGGCCTCGAGCTTCAACGCCACCTGAACCGATCGGGAATTCAGATCCCGACCATCATCATCACGGCGCATTCGGAAGACGACATGCGCGAACTCTGCATGACCGCAGGTGCCGATGCCTATCTCCTCAAGCCGCTCGAAGATCTGTCGCTGATTGCGGCGATCAATGACATCCGGTCCAGGGGCGCGCGATCATAGCGGATCATCGCTGCGCTGCGTCGTCCGCACGACCTGGAAATTCACGGCGGGAACTTTCGCGTCACCCGAAAGCATCACTCTCCTCGCTAATTGCGAGGCCGCCCGGCACTGCCACAATGATGGCAAGCTGTGCCGAAAGAGTGAACCTCGTGATTTGCTCCTTCAAATTGTAGCAATTCTTACGTGTTCGCAGCGCCAGAATAGCGCGTCCCATTCTTTCGATTTGTCGTCGTTGAACGTCACTTGAAGGAGGTGCGCGGCTCAGTCACATAAGCATGCTTCTTGGCGAGACTTTTTCCCTCCCCCTACCCTCGGCCAAAAATCCGTGGTCGAACTTCTGGATGACGCTCGCCGACCAGCACTCATCTTTGTCAAATCACAAGCACAAGCACGCTTTTCCGTAACTTTTCCCCTCCCCCACCCGTCGGTCAGAAAGTTGTTAGCCGGAAATTTCTTGATCTAGTCCTGCTGGCTGCGGCGCCCCTGTTGCCGGGCGAGTCTTGCTCGATACCCCTTCCGAAGAAGAAGATCCCGAATTGCGCTTTCTGTCGGTAAATTCGCCAGTGTTCAGATAGACGCACTTCAGTTCTCCGCGGCCCGCGGACGTCGCGGTCGCCCTCGTCGTCGGAGCAGGTAGCGACAACCAGGTTCTGCGCTCTGGATTGCCGCGCAGATGCCGATTGCAGCACACGAGGGACGGCGTCTTTGGTCAGGATGCCCTTCTTAGCCGTCGCCATCGAGCGCCACCTTCGCGATCTTGCCGACCTCGGTGATGACATGCCGCATGCAGTGCGCAGCGGACGTCTGAATCGTGTGGACAATGTACGATTACGCCGGTGAGATCGCAGTAAAATCCAGCGAAGGAATTCTTGCACGCTAGAGGACGTGGCTTGTCGGCCACACGTCCGACTAAACGAGGCGATCTGTCGGGATTCGCACAGACGCGCCAGCGCCATTTATTCAGCCTGTCAGCGGTGTGATCGGCGGATCAGCCCGGCGGTCTCCTCCAAGGGCCGCCGGGTTTTCCGGTCTCCATTGGCGAGGGGCTGTCGGCGCTGTGTGAGTAGAGGCAAATGGGCTTGGACAATGATCTTCATCTCAAAATTGCTGTCATCGCCCTTGGCGCATTTACGACCGTCTTGGCGATCAGGCTGATCATTTCTTTCTGAGTTTCCCTCAGTGTTGGTGCTTGCTCGGCCGGACCGATGACGGAACCGCGACTGCAGACTGCATATCCCCCTAGCGCTTAGTCGAGAAAATCACCGATTGGTCATCGAATTCACTAGTCGGGAGCTGGCCTGCAGCGGCTGTTAGCTCCCCGATCAACATCGAGTTCGTCCCCGCTACGGCTCGGTTGGCAGAGGGCCTGACTATTGCTGCGGTCGTGGCGGCAGCAACGAGAACAACAGCTACCAATCCGGTGATCGTACGATGCTTCGTCATAGGAAAGCTCCGTTTCCCACCCCACGGACGTAGGTCACGAGAGTCCTGCAAAGGTTCAACAATGCCGGACGGGCACGAGTTTTATAAGCGTCAGCGTGATTGACTAGGGCAAGGTGCGGTACATGAACTGGTGGTCGTGCGGCACGTTTGCCATCACCGGCCGACCGCGAACGGCTCGTCGAGGAACGTTGGGCTTATTCCCCCATTGATCAGCGAAAGGGAGGACAACATGGTCCGTGACCTTTTGATCCTCGTCGCCGTTTCGATTGTTATCTGCAGCGTCTTTGGAAATTCGCACACAGGACCCCGGCACCCGCGAGGTGAAGCATCACTCTCCTTGAATGCCGCTCCGGATTTGCAGCCGACGTCTGAGTTCAGTCCCTATGTGAGGACAGAGCGCTGATAGGTCTGTCGCCCTGTGCCCAAGTCAGCACTCGCAGGCCAGTCTTGTATCTCCTACGCGCGCTTTCATGAGCCCAGCAGGTTGCGCACAGGGTCAGCGGTGGATGGGTGCCGGGGTAGGTCCTGACCTCGCCTCGGGAGTAGCGGCACTTGTCACTGTCGCAATTGGGGTTGTTGTTTGGATTATTCACCTTGGCCTCGGTCAGTCGCAATCTGCCTAAAGTGAGCGAATACGAGTGCGTGATCGGGTGACCGGCGAAACGGCCCCAGCGCGCTGTTGCCGGACAAGTGCGCTGAGGCCAGTCACGACGGGTTCGCCCCTTGTGGGGGCTCGGGAAAACCTTGCAACTGGCCGGTCGTTCCTAAGAGAGGGCCACTCCCCGACGAGGCGCTCTGGCCCGCTGCGTTAGCTTCGCGCAGGTGCCGCGCGCTCGAAAAGCTCTGCGCTCACGTCATGGCTTCGACGGCCACCGCCGCCGGCCTTGCCGAAGGCAACCCTGCGGCTCTAGGGGCGGGCGTTCCGTAGTGGCACGTCCGCCCCGACCCATTTGAAACCAGAACCCGGCGTAATCCGTTAGGGTCGCGCCTCCACGGCCGCCTTGCCC
>NZ_JCAMOP010000024.1:0-143310 GCF_059512345.1 Bradyrhizobium sp. Unk1 | reverse complement strand
GCCTCCCTTAAGTGGTGCTCAACAACTCCACTTTGGCACATCGATGCCGTCGGGCGGGGCGTCCACCCCATCATAAATCGGCCCTCCCGACGCAGGATAGGTGATGCCCGGTTAGGCCCCGAAATCGGACATCAGGCGCGGACAAAGGCATGTCCACTTAGGGCCAAAAACGGACCAACGTCGCTTCCAATTGCTAGGCCGTAGACTCATAAGTGCGGAGCCACAGACGCATTGAGGCGAGTTGAACCATCGCGAGGAAGTTTTCGGCGAGTTTGTCGTAACGGGTGGCGATGCGCCGGAAGTGATTGAGCTTGCTGAAGAAGCGTTCGACCAGATTGCGCTCGCGATAGAGCCGCTTGCTGAAGCATGGCTTCCATTTGCGATTGGATTTGGCCGGGATGTTGGGCACTGCATTCTGGGCATGGATCAGGGCGCGGATACCATCGGCATCGTAGGCTTTGTCGGCCAGAACGATGGTGCGCGGATCGAGGCGGTCGAGCAGGCGATATGCGGCTGGCGCGTCATGTGCCTGCCCAGCAGTCAGGCCGAGCCGGATCGGGAGGCCCTGGGAATCGACGACGGCATGGATTTTGGTCGTGAGCCCACCTCGGGAGCGACCGAGACAATGATCTCGATCCCCCTTTTTGCCGTCGCAGCCTGCTGATGCGCCCGGATAGAAGTGCTGTCGATCATCTGGATGTCGCCGTCGTGCGTGACGGATATGGCGTCCATCAGCCGGTCCCATACACCTGCTTTCCGCCATCGCACGAAACGGTTGTAGCAGGTGGTGCGCGGACCGTACCGCTCAGGCAGGTCGCGCCACGGTGCACCGGACCGAAGCACCCAGAAGATGCCGTTCAGCACTCGTCGATCATCGACACGGGCCACGCCTCGCGGTTTGTTGGGCAGAAGCGGCGCGATGACGCGCCATTCGAAGTCGGTCAAATCATATCGGCTCATGCCGATACTGAATCAGCATACGTCCCGATAAGAAAGCCACCGGTCGCCGGTTAGGCGTTCAAGCCGGTCGATCGGTCGCATCAAGCTCTTTTGCCGGCACGCACTCAGTTACAAAACCTTCCTGCCACCCGGTGACTCCGAGCGTGACAGGGTAGATATTGAATCCCTCGGGAAAGTCTCGAAATCCTGGCTGATCGCGCAAACGGCCAATGGCTTCCGACGCATCGGCTTCAGTCGCGTAGATGCCAATATGCAGTTCTGTATCCTCACGATCTGGATACTCGCGTTCGAACCAAAGATCATAAACTAGCGTCATAGCATCCAATCTACCCGATGGCCCGCGAACGGGACAGCCATATCCGCGCCAAACGGTCCTTGATTTATGGGTTCACGGCCTAGTCGCAGAGTGATGTTTCCTTAATGTCGTATGAGTGACACTCCGCGGACCATAGAGGCATTGCTTAAACGATGCGACTAGCACTACCAAGCCGCGCTGATGACCGCGCCAAACGCCGCAGCAAAATTCCTGAATGGATTGCTGCTGCATCATCCGGCGACGTTGACGCTCAGTTGGCTCTCGCTTGGGAGTATGCCCGAGGCGACGCCGTTGACCCGGATTTCGTGACGGCATGGAATTGGTTTGATCGTGCCGCTTCGTCCGGTCAAGAGAACGGTGTTTTGCATCGAGCCCGCTTCCTTCAGCTTCGCGGCGTACCGGAAGGGGTACGTGAACTTCGTAAGCTCGCTGTTAAGGGCAACTGGAAAGCGCAATTTTGGCTTGGAACGCACTATCAATCACAACATGGGCGCTTGAGCCAGTTGAGAGCTGCTGTGTGGTACGGTCGATCCTTTAAAAGCGGGAACCTCGGCGGCAAGCTCGCCAAGCTAGCGCAACTGAGAAGAATTGCGCATCAACCCTTCAGAACGTTGTTTGCCGCTAAGGTCATTTTTGAAGCGATTTCGACCTTCCTACAGTTGTTCCGACAAGATCAGCAGATCGAGCCCCATGAAGTGTTGATGTATCGCTTAAAAGGCAGAGCCCCGTGAAAGCAGCTAGTCAAGCTGTTGAAGTCCGCTTCGGGTCAGACTCGGAAATCCGGCCCAACACGAGTCATGTCCGATCTACCCCGGAGAGCCGACATTGCGACGATCCCGGCGTTGTTCGCCTTCGGGCTATGAGCCGACATCGCTCCAATCAAGCGGCGATACTTGTCAGGCTTCTTAGCGGCCGTAGGGGAAGCAGCGGTTGCGATCGAGCGTGAGACCGAAATGCGCTCCCAGTGCAGCGATGGCCGCGTCCTGCTGGGGATAAGGATCGGCATTGGATGCGCCAACGATGATGATCCGGAACCCGCCGCGATCTTTGCCACCCGGTGGCAGCATCGCTGTAGTTAGTGCATTGCCCTCCCTGTCGCGCAGCGTGAGGAAAAGCGGCATCTCTCGCCGTACATGAGCCTCGAGGCCGATGTCGCGCTCGATCGCGTTGGGCCGCTCGGGGCGCCAGGACTGGACTGCCTTCTCCCGCTCGCGGCGGAAGTATTTCTCAACTGTGTGGCCCATCAGGCGCGACTCATACATCGCTTCACCTTCCGTCTCGATACGGAACCAGGTCTTGCCCTTCGGCGCGTCGCATACATACTGCATTTCGCCCGTCCTGCGATCGCCGCAATTCTAGGGCGGCGGTGGGCCTGCAAAGCCAATATGAGACTAGCTCCCCTGTATAGCGCTGCACGATCAGAGGAGCTAAGGGTATTTGATTGGACGTTGAAGTTTTAGTTAGCCCAAACAATACTAGGTCGACCGGAATAATCCTCTTCAAGGAGCGTCCCGATGCCTGACGTAAGGGAAAAGCAACGCGAAGCCCGCCGGAAGATCATTCGCCAATGGGCGAAGCTTCCGAAGGATAAACGGCAGTCTATGCAGGGGATTTCTGAGTTCGCCAGGACCGCCGCTCAGCAGAACGAGAACGCATTCGTCCGCAGTCGTCGCGATCCGTATCAGAAGATCATGGGATGGCTATTGCCGCGTTCTCATCTCTGAACGACTGAGTCCTCTGCACATCCTTCGAAGGCGGCACCGAAAATTTCGGCAAAGTCATCGAATGTCCTGCCGCGTCCGCCCCCCCCGGCAGGGCCGTCACAAAGCGACGAGATAACTGTGAAGCTGAAAGCAACAATCATCGTCGTAGCGCTGCTAGCTGCAACGGCTGCACATGCCGAGACGATCGATCTGAAATGCTGGGCGCGGGGCCGTACGGGCGACGAGCGCAACTCGGTCTACATAAACGGGGAACAGGTCACCGTTAATCTGGACGAGGGGACGATGCACTCTCGGACATTCGGAAGCAATTTGGCCGTCCACGTCACGGATACGCACTTGTTCTTTGAGACGGCGCTTACGCTCGGCAACATTTGGCAACATTTGTTCGACCCGACCGCTGTCTGGCAAGGTTTCATCAACCGCGTCGACGGCACGCTTAAGGCGCATAAGCGCGACGGTACTGTCATCAGCGGGCACTGCCAGCTAGTCGGCTGAACCTGCCCGTGTCGCATTTGCGGACGTTCCGGGCCGGTCAGGGCCATGTCTGCCCCAGCCCAGGAAGCGGACAATCGCGGACTTGTGAGTACACGCCCTAGGGCGTGTACTCACAGAATTCGCGTCGGCTTGCGCCAAAAAGTGACATCGAAGCGGTCTGGACGAATGTCGTCCTTGGGCCAGAGGCGGGAAGGCCAGTTCTTCTACCCCTCCCGCTTCATTTCATCGCAACATCGCGGTCGATGTCTTGCAGGTGCACGAAAGTTGCCCAGGCTTTTCGATATTCGCTATCTGTGGGATCGATCCCAAGCAAGGCGCGACACGCTTCTTTGATTTCGTCCGGCGAGGGACGCATCGCGACGTTTCCGGACGACTTGGCTTGGTTCCAGCGTTCCTCGACGCCTTTCGCGAAGGCGAGCGCTTCGGAGGGGCTCCGTTTCCGGGTTGACGTCGCCAATGGGTGACCCGGAGGGAATTTAGGCCATGCGACGGGAGGCTGATCGGCTCGCCACTCACTCTCCTTGCCGGTCCCACGCCCTGCCGGCAGAGTTGCCTGGGCCCCATTGCCCGATTCAGGCGGGACAGTCCGTACGGCCAACTCGCGGATCTGCTGTTCCATGGTCCCGCCGGACGCCGTTGCACCTGCCGCGGGTGCACGCGTCGTCGGACCTGACACAGTCGAGGTGCCGGCTTGCGGAGCGACCTTCTGAACGGTTTGCGCGACGGACAGCATGCCGGGCGAAAGAGCAGGCTTCTGCTGCGCGGCCTTGTCATTTTCAGTGGGGCAAGGCCGAAATCCGGAGCGCAGCTGCGTGATCCGGCCGTCGTCGTCGATGCGGGCAAAGTCAACGGCCACAGTGTAGACGAAAGCGGCATCGATGGATTGGCCGGATTTGTCTCTTGCCGTGACGGCGCCGCAGACATATCGCGCCGCGTCGGCCTCGACTGAGCGCAATGCGCTGAACTTGGCCGAGTCCGGATCGATCAGCACATGTCGAACTGCTGAGCGAGCTTTCATGTGCTCGGTGGAGAAGATGCTGAGCACGACATCCGGATTGAACATGTCGGGCTGGTAGTACCACTTGTACTCCACAGCAAGGAATGCTGCGCCAAAGGCCGTCGCGATCAGGAAAGCAGATGCATTCATGGGCTTGGTCGGGCAATGGAACCCGGTCTGGTTGTTGTTATCTTCTTGAACCATTTGCGATAGAATCTATTAACAATCCGTAAATTGGTTGCTCCCGAGATTTTCAACAACCAGTGGAAGAGCGACAGCTGGTTTTGCTCAAGCGGTCAGTTGCCGGTGCGGGAAACACACTGAGCAAGGTCAACCAAGGGGCACGAGCCGACGCCTGACGGGTGGCAGCGGCAGGTCCGTTGCCGGCCTTTTTCAACGGAAGCGGCCATTAGCGGAAGATGCGCTTATTCGATCACCTCGTTGCCAAGGCGAGTACCTTGGCCGAGATGGTCATTCGGGCAGCCCTGCTTGCCGCAATCCTTCCTCATATCGCGCGACGTCCTCAGCACGTCGATAGGGGCCAAGCACATCTTTGAGATTGGAAAGGCGCAGCGTGGGGCTCAGTTCTCGCAGCCGAGCCACTGCCTTGTGTGCTTGCTCCGGCCGGCCCGCCATTGCGTTGCTTGCGGCGGCGATACGTAATCCAGGTCGATAGTCCGGACTGCACTGCAACGCCATTGTCGCCCATGATGCCGCTTCGTCATAGCGGTCCAAGAAGAGAAATGTGCGTACGCAGTTCCAGCTCGCATTCCCATCAGCCACGGATCAAGCGGGCTCAGGCGAATGGCACGAGCAAAGCGTTCGATTGCGGATTCCGGCTCGCCGAGCCAGATCTTTACCCAGCCGCCGAAATGCCATGCCTCAGCCAAATTGGAATTGAGCGCAAGCGCGCGATCGACCAAGCCGGCGCCCACCCCGACATCCCCAACAACGAACGCTAAGGCGTTTCCGCCAGCGCAGAGCGCGATCGCGTCATCCTTGCCCAACTCAACTGCCCGTTCAGTGAGCTTCTTCACTTCGGCAATCGCGTTCGCCGTGTCTGGAATCCAGCCATTGATCCTGGCAGAGAGGTAGCAAGAGGCTGCACGACCGTAGGCAGTGGCAAATTCCGGGTCGAGCTCGATCGCGCTATTGAAGAGGCGCAATGCCTCGTCGTTCGCTTGCCGGTTGCCAAACTGATGAAGCCGGGCCAGACCGCGCAAATAGAGGGCATAGGCGTCGAGACTCGCGGTCGGCTTGCGCTTGGCGCGCTCAATCTCAGCTTTTTCCACCGCAGGCGCGATCGCCCCGACAACGCTCTCGGTCACCTGGTCCTGCAAATCGAAGATGTCGCCGAGCTCGCCATCAAACCGATCGGCCCAAATATGTGCTCCAGTAGCGGCATCGACCAGTTGTCCCGTAATGCGCACTCGGTTTGCCGCCTTGCGAACGCTGCCTTCCAGCACGTAGCGCACCCCAAGCTCCCGCCCCACCTGCTTCACGTCGACGGCCCGCGCCTTGTAGGTGAAGCTGGAGTTTCGGGCGATGACAAATGGCGCCTTGAAACGGGACAGCGCCGTGATGATGTCCTCGGCCATTCCATCGGCAAAGTATTCCTGTTCGACATCGCCAGACATATTCTGGAACGGAAGCACCGCAATGGAAGGCCTGTCCGGCAGCGGAGGCGGGCTCTCGGCCTCGGCAGCAAGAACTGACGCAGCATCTCGCGTTTCAGCAGGCGCACCGACCTCAAAGGCCCTGACATGTTGAACGCCAGGATCCGCACCTGGGTCTGTGACCAAGGCTCGCGCGGGCATTTCTTCCTCGATGATCTTGCCAACGAATCGGAGGCCTCTGCGAGAAATCGTCCGGATCAGGCGTTGCTCCTTGCCGGTATCCCCGATTGCCTTGCGCACGGCATTGACGTGGCTGGTCAGCGTGGATTCGGACACGATCCGTCCGTCCCACACCGCCTTCAGAAGATCGTCCCTTGTGACGACCTGTTCCCGGTTCTGGACCAGGAAGAGCAGCAGATCGAACAGCTTCGGTCCAACAGGGATGAGCTCGGAGCCTCGCTTGAGCTCGCGCCGGTTAGCATCGAGGCAATAATCTTCGAACAGAAACGGCACTTCTGATCCTTTTTGGACAAGAAGCCAGGGAAAACCCAATCGCAATTCAAGCCGATTGCAAGGTCTTTTCCGCTCGAAACAGTACACGTTTTCTCAGCGTTCGGGAACGAGCCCGGTTCGAGAAATGGTTGGCCCGGTCCGCGAAAATCCGGCCGCCCGGCATTTCTTCCCGCCACCTGCATCGCCTCCCCAATGCGAGGATACGTTGATGAATAAGCATATCTTGTGCGATTCCTTGGAGGACGCGTCAGTTGCGCCTGAGGCGTGCCAAGTCGGTCCGGCCAATGCCGAGCACCCTCACGCCGGTACGGCAACGGCGCGGGTGCTTGGGACCACGGCATTTCGCATGGCTTTGGATACCTCCGGTGCCGCGATCGCCCACCGGAAATATGAACGAGTGCACCACGTCTGCGGCCCCAAGACCCACCATGTCATCATGGCTTACAACGGCGCGGTGCAGCGCATGGAACGGCGGTCGGGACGATCAGTTGCGACCGGAACGTTCCATCCCGGGGCTGTGATAATCATTCCGAGGGGATCAAGCTCTCGATGGGATATTCCAAAACCTGTTGATGTCGTTGAGTTCTATCTTCCGCACGCGACGCTCGAGCGCGTGGCCGAAGAAGCCGACACCGCCGGACCAGTCAATCTTCTGGAGCGAACGGCGCATCCCGACCCCGTTACATCCCAATTGCTCTTGACCGCGGCAGATGTCTTGGAGGGCAACGAGGCTGCGGATACGCTGTTCAGGCATCAACTGACAAGCCTTCTGGCCACGCGTCTTCTGGCGGCACACACCGGCTCGCCACCCATGATCCGGCCGACCATGGGTGGTCTTTCGCCGAAGGTGCTCAGCCGCGCCATCGAACGCCTGCGTCCGGACAACGATGCGGACGTCTCCCTCGCCGCGCTCGCCTCGGATGCCGGTCTGTCGCGCTTCCACTTCTGCCGCGCTTTCAAGAAAAGCACCGGGCTGTCGCCGCATGCCTGGCTGCGTCAGAACCGGCTCGAGGAGGCCAAAAACATGCTGCGCGACACCGACGCGTCGGTCATCTCGGTCGCAGTCGCGCTTGGCTATTCCTCCCAGACCGCGTTCGCCGCCGCCTTCAGGAAGCTGAGCGGCGAGACCCCGAGCAATTGGCGACGGCGTGCACGTTGACAGCATCGCCTATGCGGGGAACAGCATCATTGCGAGAAAGGCTCCCGGATGCAGGCGGCCAAGAACGTCCCATGACCGCTATGGTTCACAAGCCCACGCCTGACGGGCGGTAGCGGCAAGTCCGCTATATGGGACATTGGCGGACGTCACGCCTTGCCGCTCGGACAGCGCGCTTCGGCTGGAAGCGGACAGCGAGACGGCAGGCAGCGGGCGCGAAGCGTCGGGTCGGGTCGGGATGAATTACAGGAAGCTGGCGTCTGGCGGGGTGGAATCCGGGCCCGGCCGGGCTTCCCCCGGCGGCCCGTATGGCCTATGACGCTGCAACGCAACATTCCCCCAAAAAGACCCCATGATCCGCCTCGACAACGTCAGCAAGCAAGCCGGCCACCAGATCCTGTTCATCGAAGCCTCCGCCGCCCTCAACAAGGGCGAGAAAATCGGGCTCGTCGGCCCGAATGGGGCCGGCAAGACCACTTTGTTCCGGATGATCGCCGGCGAGGAACTGCCCGATGAAGGGCAGGTTTCGACCGATCGCGGCATCACCATCGGCTATTTCAACCAGGACGTCGGCGAGATGTCTGGCCGCAGCGCCGTGGCCGAGGTGATGGATGGCGCAGGTCCCGTCAGCGAGGTCGCAGCCGAGTTGCGCGAACTCGAGGCTGCGATGGCCGACCCCGACAAGGCCGACCAGATGGACGAGATCATCGCGCGCTATGGCGAGGTGCAACACGCGTTCGAGGAGCTCGACGGCTATGCGCTCGACGGCCGCGCGCGCGAGGCGCTGTCCGGCCTCGGCTTCAGCCAGGAGATGATGGACGGCGATGTCGGCAAGCTCTCCGGCGGCTGGAAGATGCGCGTTGCGCTGGCGCGTATTCTTCTGATGCGCCCCGACGTCATGCTGCTCGACGAGCCGAGCAACCATCTCGATCTCGAAAGCCTGATCTGGCTGGAAAAATTCCTGCACGATTTCGAAGGCACGCTGCTGATGACCTCGCATGACCGCGAATTCATCAACCGCGTGATCTCCAAGGTGATCGAGATCGATTCCGGCTCGCTCACGACCTATACCGGCGATTACGAGTTCTACGAGCAGCAGCGGGCGCAGAACGAGAAGCAGCAGCAGGCGCAGTTCGAGCGTCAGCAGGCCATGCTCGCCAAGGAGATCAAGTTCATCGAGCGCTTCAAGGCGCGCGCTTCGCATGCAGCCCAGGTGCAGAGCCGGGTGAAGAAGCTCGACAAGATCGAGCGGGTCGAGCCGCCGCGCCGCCGCCAGAGCATAGCGTTCGATTTCCCGCCGGCGCCGCGCTCGGGCGAGGACGTCGTGGCGCTCAAGAACGTCTACAAGGGCTACGGCAGCAAGCGCATCTATGACGGGCTCGATTTCATGATCCGCCGCAGGGAGCGCTGGTGCGTGATGGGTGTCAACGGCGCCGGCAAGTCGACGCTGCTCAAGCTCATCGCCGGCGCGAGCGAGCCGGACGAGGGCACGGTGGCAGTCGGCGGCAGCGTCAAGATGGGCTATTTCGCCCAGCATGCGATGGACCTGCTCGACGGCGAACGCACCGTGTTCCAGTCGCTCGAAGACCAGTTTCCGACCGCGGGGCAGGGCTCATTGCGCGCGCTCGCCGGTTGCTTCGGCTTCTCCGGCGACGACGTCGAGAAGCGCTGCCGCGTGCTCTCGGGCGGCGAGAAGGCGCGCCTGGTGATGGCAAAGATGCTGTTCGATCCGCCGAACTTTTTGGTGCTGGACGAGCCGACCAACCATCTCGACCTCGCCACCAAGGAGATGCTGATCACGGCGCTGGCGGATTTCGAGGGCACCATGCTGTTCGTCTCGCATGACCGCCACTTCCTGGCGACGCTGTCGAACCGCGTGCTGGAGCTGACGCCGGAGGGCATCCACCAGTTCGGCGGCGGCTACACCGAATATGTCGCGCGCACCGGGCAGGAGGCTCCGGGGTTGCGGTCGTAGAGGGATTTGTAGCCCGGATGGAGCCAACGGGTCGGCGCGAAGCGCCGCCCGATGACAGGCTCCGCGCAATCCGGGTTTCGTGCCATCGCCGCAAATAAAAGCCGCTGGCCTTGGGGAAGCCGGCGGCTCTGGTAGGGGCATTGTGCGTAGTGGGTGCTACGCAAACTCACAATTTCGACCAACGTGCGGTTCGCGTTTGATCTGGATCAAACCAGGACAATCCGTCATTCGACAGGTCCGACATCCAGTAAACCAATGGCGCAGGGCGCGTAGAGGTTGGCCGTGCGGCCCACCGAGATCAGATGCCAAGCGCGCTGGAGATTTCGCCGAGGGTTGCTTTCTCGGCGTCGCTGACCTGAACACCCCCACCGAACCACCCTCCGCCTTCTGATGCAGCCTCAGCGGTCTTTTGACTAATCTGACGCAGCCAGCCCTTGAAAGCCGCGGCATCATCCGGAGCTTTTGCGGCAAGCAGCGCCGTGACCTCGCGCAACGATGCGATCGTCTTGCTCTTGATCTCGGGCGGCGTGCTCTTGCCGAGTTCTGCTTTCAACCCGTCATGAGCCGCGGACCGGCCGTCGCTCGTCTGGAAGTCGGCGACCACCGCCTTTACCAAGGGGTTGGCATTGGGGTCGGTGGCCACCTGGGCGAGCGCGGTGCCGCCGGCAAATGATTCCTTCAGAAGACCAAACAATCCGCTCGGTTCTGCAGCCGTAATGGCCATTCCCGCATTCATCGGGCTTCTCAGGAGGAGCGCCCATTCATCCTTGGTGAAATTGGTCTTGTCGGCCATGGAGTCTTTTCCTTTCATCTTGCAGGACGGGAGGCTGCGAAACACCTCCCGTCGCTGCAGTGTGGCGAGTTCATTGCGCGTGACGTCTCAGACTTTCGCCAACTCGTCGAGCTTGGCACGAAGATTGTCGATCACGGGCTTTGCGATCGTGCCGGCGGGCGTTGCCGAGATCTTGTCGCACATCTCATTGATGGCCGGCGCCGCCGCGACGATCAGCTTGGCAAGCGCGCGTCGTCCTTCCGGGGAAAGCTTGGCCGCCCGCGCCGTGATGCCATCAAGCTGTGAGATGGCGTCGTTGATCTTCGGCAGGGCCGCCTGCGCGCTGGCTTGATCGGTGATGGTCGGCAGTTGGGCCTTCAGCGTACCAAGGGACGAATTGACCTGGTTCGCCAGATTCACCCCGTCAACGGTCAAATCCGCGGGCGCCATGCCCACAGTTCCGGCTGAGGGCCGCGTGACGTTTGTATTCTGAGCGACCGTCTGCTCGGTCGGACGCTGAAGCGCATATATGGCAAGTCCGGCAACGATAACGAGCGCGGCGAGCCAATATGGCCATTGCGCCCGGCCGGCGGCCATGGCGGCCTGGCTCGCGCCAGTGGCGCCAGTGGCGCCGGAAACGCCGGCGATCCGGCTCCCTGTGGCCGCGGCCGTGGCCATTCCACTGCGCGCGTTGTCGATCAGGCCCGAGGCGCTGAGCTGATCACTGAGGCCCGATGGAATCGCCGCCATGATCTGATCTTTCTGCGAGCGCAGAAGCGATGCCAGTCCGTTTGCATCCATCCCGGCGTCATGCTGCTGCTTGCTGAGCATACCCAGGACCATTGGCCCGACCATGGCGAGTAACGACTTGCCGCCGCCATCGCCCGTGCCTGCGAATCTGCCGATCGCCTGGGCCATGGCGTCGGTGGTACGGCCTCCAAGCAGTCCGGACAACATGCTCGAACCCATCTGGGCCAGGCCCGGAGCGCCGGCGTCGCGCAGCATATCCGTGGGATTGCCGCCTTGCTGTTGGGACAGCAGTTTTGACAGTTGATTGGCCCCGGCCGGGGTTCCGACCAGATCCGACAGGCTGGCCAATATTGTTGGGATGGCCGCTGTTGCGGCCTTCTGCGCCGCGCTTCGGTCCATGCCAAGAAAGGAGGCGATCTGCGCGATGACTTCAGGGGTCAAGAGCTGTTGTGCAGCTGAAACGAGATTGACGGCCATGGCGGTCTCTCCACTACGTTGCAGGTGTGTCGATTGCCCCCATCCCCAAATTTGATGTGACAGGCGTCGATGGTTCCGAACGTCGCCTATCGCCCAAGTTGAGATTGCATTGATCGTCCGACTCTTTGATCCAGATCAAAGGTCTCCGGTGCAGGTCAAATGCGAAGGGTTCGGCGCGCGAAATCCAGTGCGCTGCGGCCCATCAAGCGGACCTCATTGAGAAGCATCGATGTTTCGCTGATGGGCCAGGATTGGCTATCGGCTCGGAGCACCGCAATGTCTGCTAGCGGGCATGATGACGCACACATTCTTCCCCGAAGCTTGACTATCGGGCGCTGACGTCCTTGCGAGGCTGCCCGCGCTTGGCGGCGAGCGGGCCCTCTCGGCAGTATTGTCAGTCGAATGCACCTCCAAGCAGTGGGATTGTACCAGAAGACAATTGCCCGTCGCGCGGACATCTACATTACTGGCAGTGAGCGGGCGGGCCGCGGCCCGCGCCTCGATGACGGTCCCGGAATCCCACACTCAACCCAAGTCCGGGGCCGTCGTTTTGGGTCATCGAAATTGATCAGAAGGATCGTCAACCGCGTATCGAACTTCGCCAGTTTCCTGCTCGCCATCCCCGGATGCGGGCGCGCGGCACTCGCTTGCCCGCGCTGCGGATGTGAAGCTTCCCGCGAGAACGTTCAGCGAGGACGAGCTTTGAGATGCTCTCACCTGATTTGCGAGCAATGCGGAAAGACTAGTGATATTGCAGGATGGCGGCTGCAGGGTCTTTCCGAGCAAGGCTCAGGGCCGTTGATCGGATGAGTTATGTCCGCCGGCCCGAGGGCGAGCGCAGAGGTGCCGATGCGGGCGCGCCGGGTTCGTTCGCCGCTCTCGTCAAGCGAGGACACAGGAGCCAAGAAGCGTCGCAAAGCGTCTCCTGTCTCCACATGAGCGGCGGTCGAACCGGAATGCTTGGATGATCCATTTGGAGGAGGCGGCGATGCGGATGCTCCGTTGGCTAATCCTGGGCAGTGCAGCGATCCCGGCGATCGCCTCGGCTACAGCTCAAACTTACGATCCCAGCCACCCCGTCTGCCTTCAGAGATGGGAGTGGGGTGGCAGCACCTATTTCGAATGCGCTTATACGTCATGGGATCAGTGCCGAGCGTCGGCGATCGGACTTTCCGCGATGTGCGTGGAGAACCCGTATTGGCAACAACCGCAGGCGAGGCGATCAGGCGGCCGCTTGCGTTCATCAACCCCATACTGATGCGCCCGGCGACAACGGCGATGCAGCAGACACCGACCGTCGTATGGAGCCGGTACGGGAAGTGACCGGACCTATTCGATAGCATCGTCGGCGCGCGCGAGCAGTCAGGCCGACACGTCTGGACTAAGGACTCCGCCGCGGCACACGAGCCGGCGATCAAGTCGCACCAGGTTCGCGGACGCGCCGGAATCGTTCGCTGGCGAGCGACGACGCAGGAGGAAGGAAACGCCGCGGAGCGTCTCCTTTCTCCATACGACGCGGCAGAAGAAAACTCCGGAATGGCCGTCGAACGACAACACGAACTCGTCGGCAAATATGTAGTACGGCGCGGAGATGCAGGCACCCAAGGCGTTGATGTCGCGCACCACGCACGGATGAGTCCCGCGAATTTCGCCAAACGATAGCCGCGCCGCCCGGTTGATCGTTATGCGCTTCATTGCACGACGTTCGATCATGGCGAGATGCTCCCAATGAAAGATAACTTCCAATCGAACGATCGCAGCGAGGGCGATCGCACTTGACGAAGTCACTTTCCCGGTCCCGCCGACATCCGGAAAACGGCAATCCCCACACGTTGATCTGCGCGGCTTACGCTAACAAGCAGCGTTGTTGTCTTATTAAAATTGGATCGAGTTGGTGGTTAATTCGGATGGCTTGACGACAACGTTACAAGCGAACGTTCATGCTTTCGACTTGGTCCGGCCATCTGATTCTGTGCCACACGGACACACATATGTGGATGCCCGGGACAGGCCCGGGCACGACGACTTCGTGCAGCGATTGCTCGCTAAAGAAAGCAGCGAATTCGCGGCGCCTTACGCGGCGACTTCGCACTTCTTCATGAAGCTGTTCTTGGCGGCACCGGCGAGCGGCTTGCCGTCGGCGCTGACGGCCTTCGGCGCGCAAGCGTCGGCCTTGCACTTCTTCATGAACGAGGTCTTGGCGGCGCCGGCGAGCGCCTTGCCGTCCTTGCCGACCGCCTTGCTCTCGCAGGTGTCGTCCGCGAAGGCCGAGCCGGCTGCAAAGGTGGCGACGATCGCTGCAAGAAAAATCCGCTTCATCATGGGTGTCTCCCTAGGACAAAATTAGCGAGCGGATTGGAGCCGCGAATCGTGGCGCAATCAAGCAGGATCAATGCGCGCCACGACCGACATCGCGGATTTTTCCATTCGTCTGCGGTTCAGATTCCGCGCGCGAGCAGTGCCTTGAAGTCGGCCCGCGCGCGTTGCGCCTCGGCCTTCGCGACCTCGGAAGCATCGCCGAGGCCGAAATAGCCGTGGATCAGGCCGGGGCCCTCATGGTGCTTGACGCGGACGCCGGCGGCCTCCAGTGCGCGTGCATAGGCCGCGCCCTCGTCGCGCAAGGGATCGAACCAGGCGGTGGTCACGATGGCCGGCGCGAGGCCGGCGAGCTCCGCGCGCAACGGCGAGACCCGCCAGTCGGCAGCGTGAGCGGGATCGGCCAGGTAGTGGCCGCAAAACCATTCCATCACGGCCCGGGAGAGGAAGTAGCCCTCGGCATTCTCGGCACGCGACACAAAGCGCGCGTTCTCCCGCGCGTCAGCGTAGCGGCCGACGACGTCGGTCACGGGATAGACCAGCAGTTGCGCCGCGAGCGCGATGCCGGCGTCGCGGCAGGCGATCGCGGTGGCGGCTGCGAGATTGCCGCCGGCGCTGTCGCCGGCAACGCCGAGACGCTTTGCATCGCCACCAAATTCCGCGACGCGGTTGAAGATGTCGCTTGCGGCAGCAAACGCGTCCTCGAAGGCGCCGGGAAAGCGCGTTTCCGGCGGGCGCCGATAATCGACGGAGATGACGACCGCGCCGGTCTCGATCGCGAGATTGCGCGCCTGCCGGTCATGGGTTTCGAGATCGCCCGCGACCCAGCCGCCGCCGTGGAAGAAGACCACGGTCGGCGCAGGATTGGCGCCGACACGATAGACACGCGCGTCGAGCGGCCCGGCGCCGCCTTTCACCTTGATGTCCTGTACGGTGTCGACGGGGGGCGGCGGCACATCCGCACGCGAGGCAGCCAGTGCACGCAAGGCATCGCGGGCGCTCTGTGGCGTCATCGTGGTGGGATCGCGCAGCGGCAGCAGAGGAATGATCTGGGCGATGACGGGATCGAGCGGTGCGGGCATTTGGGGGTCCTCGCTGGGTTCTTGGTCTTGCTTGCGGGTTAGCATAGATTTGGCGAACCGCATCGGCAACCGATTACGCGTTACGATTGCAACGCCGCGGGATGAACGGGCAGGGAGGTCTTGAGTTGGAATTCGAAGCGTTGGTCCAGTCGCGCCGCAGCGTGCGCGGCTTCAAGCAGCAGCAGGTATCCCGCGCGGTGATCGAGGCGATCATCGAGAGCGCCAAGCGCGCGCCGTCGTCGATGAACACCCAGCCGTGGCATGTGCATGTGCTCACAGGCCCTCCGCTCGAAGAACTGCGCCGCCGCAACATGGAGGAGATGGTCGGCGGCGCCAAGGTCAAGCGCGACATCATCAGCCACGGCGAATACCAGGGCGTGCATCGCAATCGCCAAGTCGACATCGCCAAGAAGCTGTTCGGCGCGATGGGGATCGCGCGCGATGACAAGCCGATGCGGCAGGATTGGGTGCTGCGCGGCTTTCGCCAGTTCGACGCGCCGGTCTCGCTGGTGCTGACCTATGACCGCGTGCTGGATCCCGGCGCGGTCTGCCATTTCGATCTCGGTGCGCTCTGCTACGGCATCGTGCTCGCGGCCTGGGACCGCGGTCTCGGTTCGGTGATCAACGGGCAGGGCATCATGCGCTCCGACATCGTGCGCGAGGTCGCGAGGATTCCGGAAGACGAGGTCATCATGACATGTGTCGCGATGGGGTATCCCGACGACGGCTTCGCCGCGAACGCCGTTCGCTCCGATCGCGAGGGCAACGACGATTTCGTGCGTTATGTCGGCTTTGCCGACTAGCGCGAGAAGTCACTGATGCGCACAGCCGGCTGACGCTGCGAGCCGGCTAACGCGGAGAGCCGGCTGAGAGGAGATTATTCTCTCGTCGAATTTTTTTGATGCTGAGCCGTTGGTGGCCTCTTGCAATCTCGATCGCGCGGGAGGAACAATATGCCGAGTGAAAGGTTTGTTGCTGGCGCGAGGGAATCGACATGCGGCGGCTGGCTAGCCTGGTTCGACGGTTCTTCGGTCCGCGACCGCGGTATCCGATCGATGATGATCCAACTCTTCCCTTCACACCCGAAGAGCTCGGCAAGCTGATCCGGAGCGGCAGACGCGAGGACATGAAGCTGCTTGCGGAAGGACTGGCCTCCCGGTCGATTCCGCACCGCGCCAAATACCGGGCCACGCACTAAGCGCGGTTCGCGACGAGGTCCTCGCTGCGGGACCGTTCCGCTTGCGTGGGTCATCGCGTGAGCGCAACCTCCTTGAACGAGGTTACGAGGGCCTTCTCCAGCTTTCCGGTCATCCCGCACAGAATGTTGTAGGCCTCGGTGCGCGGCATCGTCGGCTTGTAGTGCCGGTGTTCGATCAACGCGGCGAAGATGTCCGAGATCGTCAGGATGCGGACGACGTCGTTGATGCTCTCGCCGCACAGCGCGTCGGGATAACCGCTCCCGTCGAGATATTCGTGGTGATGCCGCACGGCGTCGAGAATCTCGGGCGAGATTTGCTCGTGACCCTTCAGGAACTCGTAACCCGCCGCCGGATGTTTCTCGATCATGGCGCGTTCGTCGGCGTCGAGGCGGCCGGGCTTGTCGAGGATCGCAAGCGGAATCTGCGCCTTGCCGATGTCGTGGAACATGGCTGCGGAATACAGCCGCTCGAGATCGGTTCGCCCGACGCCAAGGCTCAGTCCGAAGTCGATCGCCACGCCGGTCACGAGCAGGCAATGCTGGTAGGTTCCCTCATGGTGACGCCGCACCGTGGCAAGCCATTCGGACAGGCCGTGCTCGGTGATGCGGTCGGCGATCCTGCTGCCCGCTTCCTTCGTGCCGTCGACGTCGAGGGGCTCGCCGAGCGTGACGGCCGTGAACATCGAAGCGATGGCGGTTGCCGCGGCTTCGACGGCGTTGTCCGGTTGCGGTGCGTCACTTGAGGCGCCCGAGCCCAGCTCGGCCGGGTCAGCCAGCGCTGCCAGCAGCTTGCTCTTGTTGATCGCCCCGGGAAGAACGAGGGTGGCGCCGAGTGCGTAGGCCTGCGAGATGCCGACGTGAGACGAGTGCTCGACGAGGAAGATGCGCTTCGTGGCTTTCGCCAGCTTGCCGGCGCGCTTCTTGATGGCCGCGATGTTGCCGACGTCACGCAGCTCCGCGCGAACCACGACCGCGAACGGCACTTGTGACAGCCTGGCTTCCGCATCGAGCCGTTCGCCGGCGACGGTAAATTGCCGTTCAAGGGCCGAGCAGACGCCCGCCAGTTTGTCGGACGAATCGGCCAGCACGTGCACGAACGGGCGAACCGCTTCCGTCGTTCGGATGCCGCCTTCGCTTTTGACGGGGTTGGATATGGTTCGGGCACTCTGCACGGCGGACCGGGACTATGATGACATTGAATGAGCTTCTGGAGCCTATTTGCTTGGCGTGGAGTTGGGCGCAGCAGCCGCTTTTGCGCTCGCCGGCTTCTTCTTGCCGTCTGCGGTGATGAAGTGCACGCCGGCCATGGTGCCGTCGATCCACACCAGTTCGCACCGCCGGTAAGCAAGCCCCGTCGATGACAGCAGCATGAAGAATTCCTTGGCCTGGAGCACGTCGAGAGTTCCTTCGACCTCGATCTTGGCGCCACTTTGCGACACGTCGAGCAGGAAGCAACTGCGTCGCCAGGTGCCGTCGGAGCCCATCAGATTGACCGCCTGCTTGTGATCCATCCGTACGCGAAGCGCCTTTCGACCGTCGAACCTCATCGGTTAACCCCCATTTTTGTGCCGCGATGTCCCGGATCGCTTGGTTTGGCACTCGCTGCAATTTCCCCCCAGCGCACTGTCCATTGGCTGGTCGACAAGAGAAGCGTTTCGAAAATCTGCTGCGCCCGCTCGCGCTCGACGAAGGAGAGCCGTGTGCCGCTGCGGTTGCTCAGGATCGCGAGCGTGGTGGCCCAGTTCAGCCGCGCGGCCCGGCAGGCCATGACGAGGCCCTCGCAATCGTCATCGGTCATGACGTGCTCCACGATCTCGATCGGGGCGCCCGAGAGCACCGACAGCGCCGTGAACAGATTGGCCGTCTCGCCGCGGATCGTGAAGCGGTTCACGGTGGAATCGTTGAGCTTGCCGACGCGGGCGAGGGCGACGATCTCCGGTCTCGCGCTCGCATAGTCGGCCGGGCAGGGCAGTTTGGGCGGAACCGGCGCGGCTTGTTGTGCGGGCGGAATGGCGGATGCGTTCGCCTTGGCCGGCGCCTTCGGGGCCGGTGACACGGAGAGCAGCTTCCGGACGACCAGGTCGGGCGTGCCGGGCCGCAGCACCAGCGCCTTGGCAATCTCGCCGTCCGGATCGGCCCTGGCGATCAGCGCGGCGTAGGCTGCTTCGGAGAATTGGGTTCCCGCGTTCTTGATCAGCGCGAGGCAGATCGGGCCACCGCGTTTGATCAGCGCCTCGGTCACTTCGGGCTCGATCGAGTTGCGCGCGGCGATCGCGCGTTGGTGCCGCTCGCCGCACGAGGCCGCGATCGTCGCGAGATCGGTGGCGGAGACCGCCTGCGATTTGAGCAGGACAGGACAGGCCACGTCCGGGTCGGCGTGTGAGGCAAGGCGCTGCAATGTCTCGGGCGGGGCGACCTTGAGTTCGGCAAGCACTACGCTAAGTTGAACGAGCGCCTTGGCCTCGACGCGCTCCGTCAATCGCAATAGGACGCCGTCAACCACACCGGCGAGCAATTCCTGAGGCCGGTCGCGGTGACCGGTGAGCAACTGCACAATGCCGGAGAGAATGCGAGCACAGCGGTCCGGCGGGTACGTAGCGACCGCCTGTTCCAGCTCAACCAGAATATCAGCAGGCAAATTTGCCATCATGGCAGGGGCCTGACTCAAAAAAATCTCGACTATCCAATGACCTCCATTGCGCCTGACAGGCGTTAATTTGAAATTTAAAGCTTGATCGACGGGGTATCAGCGCACCGCTGGCAGCGCTGGAAACGTTATCGAAATTCGGCGAGGCTCGATGCGGCGACTTGTCCTTTGAACGGGACCCTCGCCAACTGAACGAGACGAATTAGGATGATTCCTTCGGTCGAACGGGACAACCGAAAGGGGGAAACCCGGACCGGCATCGCCGCCGGACCCGCGTTGGTTGTGACGCGACGTTTCACATTGCCATGAACAGTATTGCGCCCAAGGTATTTCGCTTCTCCGACGTCGATGAATTTCGAAATGCGATACGAGGCCTGAATTTCGAGTTCACGCCCTTCGTACGGAGGATTTCGGCCGAGCAGACCATTCTGTCGCTGCCCGGTTGCGACGTGAATTTCACGCGGGCGTTTCCCCGCGTCGTCGACGCGCAGCTCGTCGAGAATTGCACCGCCATCGGATTCACGATGGACGAGCTCAACGTGCCCATCCGCTTCAACGGCTCGCAGCGCGCCCGACCGGTCATCGTCATCGGCAGCGGCGGCGCCGCCTACACCACCATCGAGGAGGTGCAGCGGCAAATTGCCTCGGTGATGTTCAGGCCGGAGGTGACGGATCGCGGCTGGCCGCACGCGACGTCCAGCTTCAAGATATTTGAAACGACGGCCGCGAGCCTGAACCGGCTGCGCAGCCTGGTTCGGGAGGTGCTGGCTGCTGCGTCGGAGCCGATCGGAGCCGCGGACGTGCCGCTGAAGGCCGCAGCCATGAAGGAGTCCCTGCTTGGCGCCGTCGACGACGCATTCGAAAGCGTCGTTCCCGCGCGATGGACCCTGCGTCCCAATGACGAGCGCAATTTCAGGATCTTCCGGGAGATCCGCGCGCTGCTGTCCGACGACCTCTCGCAGCCGATCTACAGCGAGGAGATTGCGCGCAAGCTCAACCTGTCCGTCCGCACCCTGCACGACGTCGTCCGCCGCTATCGCGGCATGAGCCTGCATCGCTATTTGCGCCTGCGCCGGCTGTGGCTGGTGCGCCAGCGACTGCTCGCCGGTGCCGACAGCGTCAAGGCCGTCGCACTGGCGTTCGGCTTCTGGCATCTCAGCGACTTCTCCAGAAGCTATCGCGACCAGTTCGGCGAGACACCGTCGCAAACGCTGGAGCTTGGACGACAACGGTAGCGCGGTAAATCGGTTGGGGCCGTATCGCTGTTTCGTGCTAGCGTGCCGGCCATGAGCAACCGCATCCTCGTCCTCTACGGCTCCTACCGTTCCGACCGCATGGGCGTCCGCCTCGCGAATTTCATCATCGATCGCCTGCGCCAGCGCGGCGAGGAGGTCGAGTTCATCGACGCCAAGGCGATCGGCCTGCCGATGCTCGATCGCATGTACAAGGAATATCCGAAGGGGGCGGCGCCCGAGGCGCTCGAGAAGCTGGCGGGGCAGATCCGCGGCGCCGACGGTTTCGTCTTCGTCACCGGCGAATACAATTGGGGCATCCAGCCCGGCCTGAAGAACCTCACCGATCACTTCCTGGAAGAGTGGTTCTGGCGCCCGGCCGCGATCGTGAGCTATTCGGCCGGCCGACTGTCCGGCGCACGCGCCTCGACCGCCTGGCATGGCACGCTGTCGGAGATGGGCATGGTCGTGGTGTCGAGCACCATCGGCGTCGGCCCGATCGCGCAGACACTGTCGGCCGAGAGCGAGCCGATCGGCGAGGGCGGCAAGGCACTGGAGCGCTCGTTCCCGCGCTTTGCCGATGACCTCTCCTGGTGGATCGAGGCCGCCAAGGCACAGCGGGCGCGCAAGGCGCCGCCGTACTGACGTCCCGTAGCCCGGATGGAGCGCAGCGAAATCCGGGGCGGTGCCGATGGCGTCAGAGATCCCGGATTGCGCTACGCTCCATCCGGGCTACGAAGCTACTCCTTACGCCGCCCGGACCTCGCCGAGGAAGCGGTCGAATTGGCCGGCGAGATCGCGCGACTGGGTCGAGAGCTGCTCGGCCGCGCCCAGCACTTCCCTCGCGGCCGCACCGGTGTCGTCGGCGGCGCGCTGCACGCCCGATATGTTGCTGTTGACCTCCTGGGTGCCGCGCGCGGCCTCCTGCACGCTGCGGGAGATCTCCCGGGTCGCCGAGCCCTGCTGCTCGATCGCAGCCGCGATTGCGGTGCCGATCTGGTCGATCTCGGCGATGACGTCGGCGACGTTGCGGATCGCGTTCACGGTCTCGTCGCTTGCGGACTGGATCGCGGTGATCTGCTCGGAGATTTCGGTGGTGGCCTTGGCGGTCTGGCCCGCCAGCGATTTCACTTCGGAGGCGACGACCGCAAAGCCGCGGCCGGCGTCGCCGGCGCGGGCGGCTTCGATGGTCGCGTTGAGCGCCAGCAGATTGGTCTGCTCGGCAATGCTCTGGATCAGCGTGACGACGTCGCCGATCTTCTGGGCGCCCTCGGCGAGCGCGCGCGCGGTGTCGCCGGTGCGGCGGGCGTTGTCGACGGCGCGGGCCGCGATCTCGGTGCTTTGTGCCACCTGACGGCCGATCTCGGAGATCGAGGAGGTCAGCTCTTCGGTCGCGCTCGCGACCGTCTGCACGTTGGTCGAGGTCTGCTGCGAGGCGGCCGCGACGACCGCGGCCTGGCTGTTGGTCTGGGCCGCCGTCGAGGTCATCGACTGTGCGGTGCTCTCCATGGTGGAGGAGGCGCGGGAGAGGCCGCCGACGAGCTCGGTGACCTTGGCTTCGAATGCGCGGGTGAGCCCGTCGAGCGCCTGGGCGCGGCGCATCTTGCCGTCATTCTCGGCCTGCTTCTCCGCGGCGAGCCGGTCGGCGCGGATCATGTTGTCCTTGAACACCTGGACGGCGGAGGCCATCGCCCCGATCTCGTCGGAACGCTCGGCGCCGGGGATCTCGTCCGCAACGTCGCCGTCGGCCAGCCGCGACATCCGATTCGTCAGGCTGACGATCGGAGCGCAGACGCGGCGGCGGACCATCACGATCAGGCCGGCGCTGGCGATCAGCACGGCGAGGAGGCCGGCGAGGGCGATGGTGAAGCTGGTGCGCGCGGCGGAGGAAGCGCCGGCGAGGATCTGCTCGGCGTTGTCGTAGAAGGCGTCGCGGACGCCGATGATGGACCCGAGGCCCTTCTGGGACGCCACGTAGAAGGTCTCGACGTCGTGCTCGTACTTGCCGCCGACGGCGCCGTCCTTGACGAGCTTCATCTCGCGGCCGAATTCCTCGACATAGTTCGAGTTCATCGTCTCCAGCGCCGAGGCGACGTTAGCCGGAGTTGCCGCATTGCCACGCAATTCCATCAGCGACATCACGATCTGGTCGTTGCGGCCCTGCATGCGGGCCATGTCGGCCTTCTCGGCGTCGTTGGCCACTTTCTTCGCGCCGACGAGGTTCTTGTGCACGCTGGAATTGAGGCCGCCGACGTCGCGCAGCGTCATGGCGATGTTGGCGTAGTTGGATTGGCGATAGGCGTCGCCATTGAGGATCGCCATGCGGCGGACCTGCTCGTTGAGCAGCGCGGTGACGCCGGCGTTGAGCACGGCATTGTCGGCGACCACCTTTTTGGCGGCGTCCTTGCGGGCATCCGCAGGTCCTGCGATCGCCTTGTCGATGGCCTCGCGGAGCGCGGTGAATTTCGAATTGATCGCGTCGATGTTGCTGCCGATGGTGGCGCCGTCGTCGAACGGGCCGGGCAGCTCCTTGCGCAGCGCGTTCATCCTGTCGCGGGCGCCGTCGGTCTGTTTGCGCAGCTTGTCGTGCTCGGTGAGCTGCGCCGGATCGACCGTCGCGGGCCCGTAGAGGATGTTGGTGGCGAAGCCGCGCTCGGGGTTGAGGTAGCGCGGGATGTCGCTGGCCGCGCGGACGATCGCGAGTCGTCCCTGCGCTTCGGCGATCCTGTCCATGGTCTGGTACTTCGTCACGGCGACGTAGACGGCGAGGCCGCCGCCGACGGTCGAGAGCGAGACGATGGCGGTGGTCAGGAGCGTACCGATTTTCATGATCTGTCCGGCAATTGGCGCGGGGAAGAAAATTATTCTGCGCAAACGATAGGCAGCCGGTGTTAATCCGGAGTTTACGCTGCCGGCCGCCATGCCCCGCCTGCATGCGTCCATTCGTCCAAACGCAGGTCGCGCTAGCGCGCCGACCGATCGAGCTTGGCGAGCATCTCCAGCGTCGCGTTGTCGCGCTCGCCTGCGAAATATCGGGCGAGCGCCTGGTCGAAGACGGGTTCGTCGGAGACTGCGCCGAACAACGTCATCGACGAGCGGAATTTGGAGTCATCGGGCGCGCCGAGGATCGCGTTGATGGTTCGTCCCTCGACGGCAAGCACGAGCGTGGTGCATTCAATGAGGCGCGGACCGAGCACGGGGTGGGCGAGGTAGGCTCTGGCCTCCCCGCGCGAGCCGATGGCGTAGCGCTGCGACATGGCGCTGAAGCCGAGGCCGGCGATCTGCGGGAAGACGAACCACATCCAGTGAGTCTGTTTCCGGCCCCGGGCCAGCTCCCCCTGGACGTCGCGAAAAACCGGGTCCTGGGCCCTGACGAAGCGCTCTAGATCGAAAGGATCGGTCATTGGATACCTCAGAGGGGGCTTGCCGGCCGCGATTATGCCTAACTTTTGGCTCCCAATGCGATAGCTGGTATAGAGTCTCCGGACGGGGGTTGGGCCCTCCGGGGGTCGATTTGGGGATCTGATGGTTTCCGACCGCGCAAGCGCCGAAAGGCTGTTGTCGCGCCGCCGTATTGGGCGAGCGGAGACGATACTGCTGTCTTTGGCCGCCGTCGCGCTGGCACTGGGAGCTGCCGCGTGGGTCGCGGATATGGGCGATTCGACGCCGCTGGTCACCGCCTCACTGCCTCCGGCCACCGCACTGCCTCCGGCCAATGGCCCTTCGTTTGACGACCGTTTCGCTTCGGTATCCAGCAGCCCGCCCGCCCGTGATTTCGGCCTGCGGACGCTGGAGCGCTCCGCGGTGAGCGCGGTCCAGCTCAAGCTGCGCGACGCCAGGGCGATGCTGGCCCAAAAGCTCCAGGGCGACGAATGGCGCTCGACCCTGACCGATGACGACCGGCACGTGGTTGACGAGACCAGGGTTGACGAGACCAGGCCGTCGCAGCGCGCCGACGCCGTCCCGGTGCCGCGCTCGCGCCCGGCCCAGGCAGACCTCGCGTCCCAGATCGCCTCGAGCCAGGCCTATGCCGAGACCAATCCCAGGGTCGACAATCGCAACTTCTTCGAGAAGTTTACCGACAAGATCAAGCTGGCCTCGCTGACGCCCGGCGACGGCCTGTTCGCCAAGGCGCCGGATCTCGGCGCCCTCGGCTACGATTCGCGCACGGCGGTCTATGACATCAAGGCCAAGGCGCTTTACCTGCCGAGCGGCGTCGCGCTGGAAGCCCATTCGGGCATGGGCGCGCTGATGGACGACCCCAATCATGTCGACCAGCGCATGGTCGGCGCGACCCCGCCCGCGACCTACGATCTGAAGCCGCGTGAAAAGCTGTTCCACGGCATCCGCGCGCTGCGCCTGACGCCGACCGAGGGTACCAGCGCGCTTGGCCGCGTCGGGCTGCTCACCCACAGCTACATGCTCGGACCGCGCGGCGACTCCAACGGCTGCGTCTCGATCAAGGACTATGATCGTTTCCTGAAGGCCTGGGACAATGGCGAGTTCAACCGCCTGGTCGTGGTGCCGAGCCTGAGTGGATCGGCGATAGCCGCGCAACGCGCCAGCACCGACTCCTGATATTTGCCGAACGGCGGGGCTGCCGTTTTCCCTTCGTTAAGCCGTCATCCTCCAGAAGCAGCCCATGAGTGATCCCCAGAGTTCCGAGACCCCGCTGCGTACGACGTTCAAGATCAAGCTGAATGGCGACACGCTGGCGATTGCGACCGTCGGCCAGGCCTATCAATTCCTCACCAACTTCAAATCGGTCGAGTGGATGGAATTCCGCTCGCTCCATGAAGAGGCGGTCGCGGCGCTCGAAGGCGCCGCCGACAACGCCATGCTCGCGGTGCAGGCGACCAACGCCGTGCGTGCGTTGTTCGTGAGCGCGAAGCTGCTTTAAGGGCACCTCGTCCCCTGTAGCCCGGATTTAGCTGCGCTCCATCCGGGGCTACAGGCCTTCCGCTCCCAGCTTGAACTCCGCTATAGGAACGGGCAAACGGTCCGCGAAGACCGTGGCCAGACGCCGATATGTTTGAAACTAACTTCCAGGGAGAGACCCCAACATGAAACGCCGTACATTCCTCAAGGGCGGCGCGGTCGCGGGCGCGACGACGCTGGTTGCTGCACCTGCGATTGCGCAAGGCGCGCCGGAGATCAAATGGCGCCTGACCTCGAGCTTCCCGAAGTCGCTCGACACCATCTACGGCACGGCACAGACCTTTGCGAAATACGTTGCGGAAGCCACCGACAACAAATTCCAGATCCAGACCTTTGCGGCCGGCGAGCTCGTTCCCGGCCTGCAGGCGCTCGATGCCGTCAGCGTCGCGTCCGTCGAGATGGCGCAGACGCCGCTGTATTTCTACATCGGCAAGGAGCCGGCGCTGGCCTACGCCACCGGCGCACCGTTCGGCATGAACCATCGCCACCAGGAATCCTGGTGGTATTTCGGCGGCGGCGCCGATCTCACCAACGAGGCGCTGAAGCCGTTCAAGACGCACGCCATCCTCTGCGGCAATTCCGGCACCCAGATGGGCGGCTGGTTCCGCAAGGAGATCAAGACCGTCGACGATCTCAAGGGCCTCAAATTCCGCATCGCCGGCATGGGCGGCCATGTGCTGGCCAGGCTCGGCATCGTGCCGCAGCAGCTCGCCGGCGGCGACGTCTATGCGGCGCTGGAGAAGGGCTCGATCGACGCCGCTGAATTCGTCGGTCCCTATGACGACGAGAAGCTCGGTTTCCAGAAGGTCGCCAAGTACTATTACTTCCCCGGCTGGTGGGAAGGCGGTGCGATGCTGCACATGATCGTCAATGACGAGAAGTGGGCGAGCTTGCCGAAGCAGTACCAGGCGATCGTCAATCAGGCCGCCTCGGCCGCCGGTGCCTGGATGCTGGAGAAATACGACAGCGTGAATCCGGCGGCGCTGAAGCGGCTGATCGCCAACGGCGCGGAGCTGAAGGCGTTCCCGCAGCCGGTGCTGGAAGCCTGCTACAACGCGACCCAGGAGCACCTGAACGAGCTCGCCGCCAAGAGCGATTTGTTCAAGCGCACCAAGGAAAGCCATGACGCCTATATGAAGGAGCTGCTGTTCTACACGCAGATCGCGGAAAACTTCTACGACAACTATCTGCTCAGCAAGATGCGCAACAAGAGCTGAGTGTGAAGGGGCGCGGTGACTACGCCGCGCCCCGCTTCCGTAGCCCGGATGGAGCGCAGCGAAATCCGGGATCTCGCACGTCAACGGCACCGCCCCGGATTACGCTTCGCTCCATCCGGGCTACGGACTCAAGCCGCACCCAGCCCCAGCTTCGCATAGATCCGCCGCGCATAGGCGCCGAACGCATCCGTGGTCTTCAGCGGCAGGTCGCGCGGGAAGGGCAGGTCGATCGGGAAGTAGTCGGCCATCTTCGCAGGGCCCGCCGTCAGCACGGCGCAGTGCGAGGACAGGAACACGGCTTCCTGGATCGAGTGCGTGACGAAGATGATGGTCTTGCCGCTCTCGCGCCAGATCCGCAGCATCTCCAGATTCATCTGCTCGCGCGTCAGGGCGTCCAGCGCCCCGAACGGCTCGTCCATCAGAATCAGTTTTGGATCATGAATGAAGGCCCGCGCGATCGCGGTGCGCTGCTGCATGCCGCCTGAGAGCTCTCGCGGATATTTCTGCTCGTAGCCGGCAAGCCCGACCAGGTTGAGCAGATCGCGCGCCCGCTCGCGCGCGGCTTTCATCGGCAGTCCCACGATCTCGGCCGGCAACAGCACGTTGTCCAGGATGGTGCGCCACTTCAGCAGCAGCGCCTGCTGGAACACCATGCCGATGTCGCGGGTCGGATCAAACGGGCTTTTGGCATTGCCAATTCTGATGGTGCCGCCGTCGGCGCCGTGCAGGCCGGCCAAGATCTTCATCACCGTGGTCTTGCCGCAGCCGGAGGGGCCGACCAGCGAGACGAGCTCACCTTCCCGCACGTCCATCGTGACGTCGGACACCGCCAGGAACTCGGCGCCGCCGCTGCGATAGACCTTTCGGACGCCGCTCAGGCTGATGAAGGGCTCGGCGCTCATGCCAGCCATTTGCTCAGATTGGAGGCGACGAACGCATCGTCGCCGAGGTCGGCGTGCTCGCGATAGACGCGGTCGATCTCCTCCTTCTGGCCGGGGCTGAGGCCCTCGTTCGGGTCGAGGCACCACAGGCCCTGCATCAGGCCCTGACGCCGCAGCACCTCGTGGCAACCGGCGATGCAGCCGTGAAAATTGTTGGCGACGTCGAAGAAGGCGCTGTTGCAATCGGTGACGCGGGCATCGAGGGCGAGCAGATCGGCCGGCACGGCCTCCTTGTGTCGCGCCGCCTTGCAGCGCTCGAACTGTTTGATGGCGCTCGCGGTCCACACCGACCAATGGCCGAGCAGGCCGCCTTTGAAGTAAGTGCGCGTGGTGATGCCCTTGTCGCGGAGGTCGAACGGCAGCATCAGGTCGAGCAGGATGTGGTCGTCATTGCCGGTGTAGAGCGCGACGCGGTCGAGCGCACCGGCGGCCGCGACGCCGCGCAGCACGTCGAGCGTGCGATAGCGGTTGAACGGCGCGATCTTGATCGCGATCACATTGTCGATCGCGGCGAAGCGCTGCCAGAACCGGCTCGACAGGACGACCCCGCCGACGGCCGGCTGGAGATAGAAGCCGACCAGCGGGATCTCGGCGGCGACCGCCGTGCAATGCGCAATGATCTCATCCTCGGAGGCGCTCTTCATCGCGGCGAGGCTGAGAAGCCCTGCGTGATAGCCGATATCGCGCGCGGTGCGGGCCTCAGCCGTTGCCTGGCTTGTTGGACCGGCGAGCCCTGCGACCATCGCCAGCGGCCGCCTGGTCCAGTTGGCTGCGGTCTCGGCGGCGAGTTCGAGCACCGGGCGATAGAGACCGACATCGCGGATCGCGAATTGCGTGGTGTGGACGCCGACCGCAAGGCCGCCCGAGCCGGCGTCGATGTAGTAGCGCGTCAGCGCGCGCTGATGCTTTTTGTCGAGCTGGCGCTCCGCCGTGAGCGCGAGAGGGTGCGCCGGTAGCACGGTGCCATCGGCGATCAGCTTGCGGACGTCGCTGTTGATCTGGCTGTGGTGCATGATGTCCTATCCGAATTCAGGGCCGGCGACGGCGAATGGCGTTTCCTTGGCAGCGATGGTGGCGGGGCCAAACCGCATGCGCTGGAACGGTCGCTCGATGGTCCAGCCCGAGGCGGTCAATCCGTCCAGGAATGCGGCTTGCGACGCAACGGCATCGATCAGAATCGGGCCGGTCTCGGAGCGCGCGATCGCATGAACCAGGGCCAGCGCCGGCGTGGCATTGTTGGCAAACAACGGCCCGATATGACGCGCGGTTCGGCCGTCGCGAACCAGCGCGATGGCGCCATGCGCGGCGACGATGCGCGAGCCGGAGCGCAGGGCGATGGCGGAGAGGAGCGCGGTGCGGTCGAAACCGGTGGCGCGCCGGTCCCGCGCCCGCAGCGCATCGATGGTCGTCGATGAAGGCGGCGAGGCTTCGGCTCGCCTGGATTTCACCAACTTCAGCCGGCGCAGTTGCAACGTCGGCGTGAATCCGAGCGGCCCGTAGACGGCGGCGCCGTCGGGCGTCGCGTCGAGCCAGCTCGTCAGGCCGTTCCTGCGCGCGGTTTCCAGGCAGGCATCGACGAGACGGGTGGCGAGGCCGCGGCGGCGATGCGTGCCTGATACCAGCACCATGCTGATCCAGGCGTTGTTGTCGGAATAGGGCAGCAGCGCCGCGGTCGCGACCAGCCGCATGCCGTCGCGAATGCCGAACACCACGCCATCGCGCAGGAAGACGCGCCAGTCGTCCTCGGTCTGGTTCCACTGCGCTTCCGTCGACAGCACGAGCCCGGCGATCGCGTCGTCGACGCCGAGCTTGAGGATGGGCGGACCGTCAGTAGCGTCCATCGCGCACCTCGTATTTGGTGGGCTTGCCGAGGCTTGGCATGGCGCGGGACACCCAGTCCGCGGTCCAGGCGATCAACTGCTCGGTGTCGACCACCGGCAGGTCGAACAGCTCGACGGCCCTGGACGTGTCGGTCAGCCAGGCCGTCGGCTCTTCCTTGCCTGTCAGCTCCGGCGCGCGGCCGAAGCGCGCGCCGAATTTTGCTGCGAGATCTCGCACCGCCAAAATCTCGTGGCCGCTGACGTTGATCGGCGAGGTCGGCGCGGTGCAATGCGCAAGGCACCGCAGCGCCTGCGCGGACGCATCGCCCTGCCAGATGAAATTGACATGGCCGAGGCCGACATCGATCGGGGTGCCCGTGAGCACCTTTGTCGCGATGTCGTGCAGCACGCCATAGCGCATGTCGATTGCGTAATTGAGCCGGAACAGGCGGCCGGGCGTCGAAAACTTGCGCGAAAAGTACTCGAACATGCGCTCGCGGCCGACGCAGGACTGGGCGTATTCGCCGGGCGGGTTCGGCGCCATGTCCTCGGTCGCGCCCTTGCCGTCGATGGGGACGAAGGGATAGATGCAGCCGGTCGAGAACGCCACGATGCGCGACGTCGGGAAGGCCTGTGCGACCAGCGCCGGCACATGCGCGTTCATCGCCCAAGTCAGCGACAGATCGCCCTCGGCGCCGAACTTGCGGCCGGCCATGAAGACGATGTTGGGTGCCTTCGGCAGGGCCTGAACCGCGCTCTCGTCCATCAGGTCGCAATTGATGGTCTCGACGCCGCGCGCGTGCAGCCAGTCCTTGACGCTCGGGTCGCTGAAGCGGGCGACGCCGATGACGCGGCGGTCGGGTGCGGCAGCTTTCGCGAGCCCCGCCAGCGTCGGTCCCATCTTGCCGGCGACGCCGAGGATCATGATGTCGCCTTCGACCTTGTCGAGGTCGTCGATCAGCGCCTGGGTCGGCCGGCACAGGAGATCGTCGAGGGCTGCGATATCCGGGATCGTCTTCGGCAGCGTCTGGCGGGTGAGCAGCATGGATCGTTCCTTTAGCTAAGTTTGCCTGGCGTCGCCGACCACGAACATGCGCTCGAGGGCGAGGACCAGGCCGTAGAGAGCGACGCCGAGCAGGGTCAGAAGCACGACGGCCATCACCATCGCGGGCGTGTCGAGCGACGACTGCACCTGGATCATGAGATAGCCGAGCCCGCGCTCGGAGGCGATGAACTCGCCGACGATTGCGCCGGCCACCGCAAGGATCGCGCCGACCTTCATGCCGGAGAACACGAAAGGCAACGATCCCGGCAACTGGATCTTGCGGAACAGCGTCCAGCGCGAGCCGCGCAGCGATTTGACGAGGTCGAGCAGATCAGGCTCGACCTCGCGCAGGCCGCGCGCGGTGGTCAGCAGGATCGGGAAGAAGCAGATGCTGAAGGCGATCAAGATGTTCGGCACGATCCCGTAGGAGAACCAGACGATGAAGAGTGGGCCGAGCGCGACCTTCGGGATCATGTTCATCGTCACGAACAGCGGCAGCAGCACGAGGCTGAGCAGCGGTGCCCAGCTGAAGATCACGGCCAGCGCGACGCCGACGAACGCGCCGAGCGCGAAGCCGCCGAGGATCTCGATCGCGGTGACAAGGGTGTTGGCGCCCCAGGCATAGCTCGCGGTGCCCAGCGTCTGCATCGTCGCGAGCGGGGAGGGCAGGATGAATTTCGGCACGTGGAAGGCATCGACCGCGACCTGCCAGAGCACGAGCACGGCGAGATGCACGATCAGGATGATCGCAAAGCTGCGCGAGGTGCGTGCGCCGTCTCCGGTCACCGGTTGCTCCCTGTTGCCAGCGGCCACCTTGCCGCTGTTCGTCAGCCTAACCGGCCTCGAAGGAAGTTTCAACCAGTTGGTTGATTAGGCCGGAGCGAATGCAGCACGAGATCGGCGACGTGCCTGCGGCGGGCGCGCCTTGCCGCCCGGCTCGACAGGTCCTTGCCGAAGATCGCCGACAGCGTCGGCGTGTTGGAGAGATAGAAATAGCTGAGGCCGGCGATGGAGATATAGAGCTGGATCGGATCGATCCCCTTGCGGAACACGCCGGTGCGAACGCCCTCGTGGAGGATGTGGGATACGCTCTTCACCAGCGGCGAATGCATCGCCTCCAGCCGGGTCGAGCCGCGGACGTGGCGGGCGCCGCCGCGGTTCTCGTCGTTCAGGAGCACGATGAAATCGGGGTTCGTCGCGAGGTAATCGAATGAGGCCTCGATCAGCTTCCGGATCGCCTTTTCCGGCGGCAGGCCTTCGAGGTTGAGCTGGCGTTCCTGCTCGCGGATATCGGCGTAGACCCATTCGAGCACAGCCAGATAGAGCGCGTCCTTGTCGCCGAAATAGTGGTAGACGAGCTGCTTGTTGACGCCGGCGCGCTCGGCGATCTCGTCGACGCGGGCGCCGGCAAAGCCGTGCCGGGCGAACTCCAGGCGCGCCGCGGTGAGCAGCTTCTTGCGGGTGGCGACGGGGTCGCGCCGCTGCGGCACGGTGTCGCCTGAACGTTTTGCGGGCATTTCCAACCAGACAGTTGACAAGTCGAGAGCGGCTTGTTGCATTGGTAGCCTCACACGGGGAGAGCGACAAGCCGGGTCGCGGCAATGAGGAGGGATGCGATGAAGCGTTTGCAGGCTGCGGGCTCGGCTTTGGTTTTGGCCCTGGCGTTCGGTGTGCCGGCGGTGCCGGCGAGCGCGGGCGAGGCGGTCAACCTGATCCTGAACTGGACGCCGACGGCCGACCATTCGCCGTTCTATTACGCCAAGGCGCAGGGCTGGTTCGAGAAGGCCGGCATCGACCTGACCATCGAGGTCGGCAAGGGCTCCGGCGTCTCCGCCGCCAAGGTAGGCTCCGGCGGCTCGCCGTTCGGCATCGCCGATCTCGCCACCATGCTGGTGGCGAAGAGCAAGGGCGCTGACGACGTCGCGCTGATGAGCATCTACGCCAACACCGGCCAGACCTTTTACTGGCTGAAGAGCTACGGCGTGAATGGCGTGAAGGATTTCCCGAGCCACAAGATCGGCAACCCGCCCGGCGACGCCTCGCGGGTGATGTGGCCGGCTTTTGCCAAGGCCGCAGGCATCGCGCCTGATGCCGTCAGCTTCGTCAATATCGGCCCGACCGCGAAGATCGCCGCGCTGAAGAGCCACACCGTCGACATCATCAGTGACTTCTACAACGAGCACGATCTCAAGGTGATCGAGTTCGGGCCCGATCTCGGCTTCGTCAACTGGAAGGACATCGGGCTCAACCCCTACGGCAATTCGTTGATCGTCAACGGCGCCTATCTCCAGAAGAATCCCAAGCTGGTCGAGGAGTTCGTGCGCGTCTCGCAGAAGGCCTTTGCGGCCTGCGTCGCCGACGTCACGCCGTGCCTGAAGGCGCTGCTCGACCAGGTCTCCGGTCTCGACAAGGAGAACCAGGAACGCCAGTGGGAGCGCATCAAGTATTTGATGACCGACGAGTTCACAACCACCAAGGGTCTCGGCTGGATCGACGGCGAGCGGATGAAGAAGGACTACGAGCTGGTCCAGACTTATCTCGGCATGGAGAAGCCGTTCGACGTGTCGACGGCGTTCACGACCAAGATGCTCGACCCTGCCGTCAAGATGGATGCGAGCAAGGTGAAGAAGTAGGGCATCCGTAGCCCGGATGGAGCCAACGGGTCGGCGCGTAGCGCCGCCCGGCGGCCGAGGTCGCGGCCCAGGGCGCTCGTGACCTCGCGCGAACTCATTTCACCTTGACGACGTCGTCCGGTTTCCAGGTCTGGTCGAAGAACGCGACGCCCGTGCCATAGAGGCGAATCGTCGCCAGGAAACTCCGCCCCTCGACGGTTTGAATCCAGTTCGACTCCGGGGCAGTGCCCGGTTTCGATGGGCCGAACCACAGATCGACGGAGCCATCGCTGTTGGTCGCGACCTTGTTGAAGCTGTTGATCGATGGCATCAGTTGCGGTGCTTCTACCATCGTCCCGTCAGTGATGTTGTAGAGGGTAACGGCCCAGAACAACGCGGCAGGCGGATTGGGAGGCAGGTGCAGCTTGTAGGCGTTCGAGCCGTTCAGGAATTCACCCGCAGCGTCCTTCAAGGTGGATGGATATTTCGAGCCCGCGCCGATCGTGTGCATGACCATGGCCGAAGCCGACGAATAGGCGACCTGGAAGAAGGTGGCGCGTTGATCCACGTCGAGATAGCTGTCCTGCATCCATTCGGCAGTGCCGCCCGCCCACGCGTTGAAATATTGGCGGTCGTTGTAATAGAGTTCGCGCTTGTCTGGCCGACCTAGTTGCCGCTGTGCCAAGATCATCTTCGGCGCCGTCTCAACCGCTTTCTTCAAGAGCTCCTGCTGTTTCGGGGTCGGATTGAACGGCTGCCCCTTGATAATGCCGATCGAGGCCAGCACGCCGCGCAGCTCGGGATCGATGGCCGAGACGGGTTCGTAATCGACGAACGCCTTGAGCTTGGTCCAGAACGCGTTATCGACCGGATACATCATGTTGACGCGCTTGCCGCTGCCGTTCGGAAACTGCATCGGCTTGACGTCCTTCTCAGGCGTCCAGAGTGGATAGATACGGGTCTGTTCCGCAAGCGCGACCGCCGGCTTCGGGTCCGGCCCGTTGTCGCCCTTGGGCATCACGGTGCGGAAGAAGAGGAAGACGTTGTAGGTCCGCGATTTGAACGCGAAATAACCCTGTGGGATCTCGCCCGTGTAGTCCGGCGGCAGCAGGAGATAGAGCCCGCCGCGCGCGCGATCCGGGCCGATCAGTCCGACGTCGGTGATGGTGCGCTGGAAGAAATCGGTGAACATGCCGATGACGTCGCGCGGCGCTGCGACGACGAGCGGACCGGTCTCCTTGAGGTCTAGATAGTTCATGGAATAGATGACGTCCGCGTTGGGCGTCGGCACCCAGGTGCGCGCATCCATGCGGTCCTTCCAGATCGGCAGGACGTTGTAGCCCTTGCCGAACGCCGCCTCCGATCCATCCCTCATGCCGATGGTGTTGAGCGCGGGCAGCATGGTGATGTAGGCATGAACGGCGCGCTGATAATACAGCTCGTCGCGCATCGCCTCGGCTTCGCTTTGCGAGAGCCAGTTGCCGTTGTTGATCTGGTTGACGAGGGGAGGCGCTTTGGAGTCCTGGCCGTAGCCGGGACTTGTCGATGTGATGATGGTGAGGAGGGTTGAGGCCACGATGGAGGTCGCAGGCATCTTCGGCATCGTTTTTCTCTCCGCAACAGCCGAATGTTCTGCGGCACGTGGGCACGCGCGCGCAGCGGTAAGAGCTTGCAGTGAGAGTAGAACGACGCCGCGAGGCTGGCTATGCAGTTTGTGCCAGAACGCGTGCGGCAATTGTGCTGCGATTTCAAGGAGTGCGTATCTTCGGCTTGTCGCGAGCAGTCCTCGACCGCTTGCCGCGTATCGTCAGCTCTTCTTCATCTCGTAGACGTGTTCGGGCGCGGGAAAGGCGCGTGAGCGCACGTCGGTGGCATAGCCTTCGATCGCCGCTTCAATCGCCGGACCAAGATTGCCGTACCGCCGGACGAATTTCGGGGTTCGTGGCGACAGCCCGAGCATGTCCTCGAGCACGAGCACCTGACCGTCGCAGGCAGCGCTCGCGCCGATGCCGATGGTGGGGATCGCGATCGTCTCCGTGATCCTGCGCGCCAACGGTTCGGCCACGGCTTCGACGACGACCGAGAATGCACCGGCATCGGCGACGGCCTTCGCATCGTCCTCGATCGGGCCCCAGTCCACCTCGTTGCGCCCCTGGGCACGAAACGAACCGAGCGTGTTGATGGATTGCGGCGTGAGGCCAATATGACCCATCACCGGGATGCCGCGCCCAGACAGGAATGCAATCGTCTCCGCCATGCGAACGCCGCCTTCAAGCTTCACCGCGCCGCATTGCGTCTCCTTCATGATCCGCACTGCGGAGTTGAACGCCTGCTCCCTGGAAGCTTCATACGAGCCGAACGGCATATCGACGACGACCAGCGCCTGCTTCGAGCCGCGCATCACCGCGGCGCCCTGGAGGATCATCATGTCGAGCGTAACAGGCACCGTCGTCTCGAAGCCGTGCATGACGTTGCCAAGGGAATCGCCGACCAGGATGACGTCGCAATGCCGATCCACCAGTGCGGCCGTATGCGCGTGATACGACGTCAGCATCACGATCGGCTCGCCCCGCTTGCGTGCACGGATGTCCGGCGCGGTCTTGCGCCTGATGGAAGACTGAATTGACATGATCGGCTCCGTCCACGGGGGACGCGGATCGAAGCCAGATGCCATGAGCATGTCAATGCGGGATGACTGGGGCCTGCGATCACAATGGACGGCGTGAGGGCCCATTGTCTCGACATTCTCCGTGTCATCGCCCGCGTAGGCGGGCGATCCAGTATTCCAGAGGCCGTGCCATGATGCGGATAAGCCGCGGCGTACTGGATGCCCCGGTCAAGCCGGGGCATGACAGCGGTGTGTTGCGCGGAAGCGCTCGCCCAAGCCCTTCCGCACGCCCAGCCCGTCCACCCCCCACGTACCCACGGATAAATTAACCAGCCATTAACCAAATCCGCCGCATCGTTAACCATTCAATAACAGGGATCGAGTCGGCCGCTATGGAGGCTGCAGCAAAAGTCCAACGTCAAATGGTTCGCCTGCGCGGGCGCTCCTATGTGGCCTTCGTGTTCGTGCCGACGGTTCCGATCCAGGACTGGCTGCAGGAGATCGACGCCACGATCGCGCGCTCGCCGGGCTTCTTCGCCGGCCGGCCCGTGGTGATCGATCTGTCCTCGGTCGATCTCAGCCAGTCCGGCATCGGCCATCTGCTCGCCAACCTTCAGGACCGGAACATCCGGGTGCTCGGGATCGAGGGGGTGGAGGAGGGCCGGCTGACGCCGTCTATGCCGCCGCTGCTCTCGGGCGGGCGCAGCTGCGTGGTCGAACCGAGCGCGCCGAAGAAGGCTGAGGTGAAGGCCGAAGCCAAGCCGACCTCGCTGCTGCTCGAAAGCCCGGTGCGCTCGGGCCAGACCGTGATCTTCCCGGAGGGCGACGTCACCATTCTGGGCTCGGTCGGCTCCGGTGCCGAGGTCGTCGCGGGCGGCTCCATCCACATCTACGGCGCGCTCCGCGGCCGTGCCATGGCGGGGGTCAACGGGCACACCAGCGCCCGCATTTATTGTCAGAAGATCGAGGCTGAACTGCTTGCAATTGATGGATTTTACCAGACTGCGGACGACATCGACGCCGCCTTGCGCGGCAAGCCGGCGCAGGCCTGGCTACAGGGGAATACCATGCGAATTACAGCACTGAACTGACCAGCAAAGGAGACATTTCAGATGAGTAAGGTACTGGTCGTGACATCAGGCAAGGGCGGGGTCGGCAAGACCACGACGACCGCCGCGCTGGGGGCTGCGCTGGCGCAGCGCGGCGAAAAGGTCGTCGTCGTCGATTTCGACGTCGGCCTGCGCAACCTCGATCTCGTCATGGGCGCAGAACGCCGCGTGGTGTTCGACCTCATCAACGTGGTGCAGGGCGTCGCCAAACTGCCGCAGGCGCTGATCCGCGACAAGCGGCTGGAAAATCTCTGGCTGCTGCCGGCCTCGCAAACCCGCGACAAGGACGCGCTGACGGAAGAGGGCGTCGGCAAGGTCATCGACGATTTGCGCGACCGCTTCGACTGGGTGATCTGCGACAGCCCGGCCGGTATCGAGCGCGGCGCCTCGATGGCGATGCGCTTTGCGGACGAGGCCGTGATCGTCACCAATCCGGAAGTCTCCTCGGTGCGCGATTCCGACCGCATCATCGGCATGCTCGACTCCAAGACGGTACGGGCCGAGAAGGGCGAGCACGTCCAGAAGCACATTCTCATCACCCGCTACGATGCCTCGCGCGCCGCGCGCGGCGAGATGCTGACCATCGACGACATCCTCGAGATCCTCGCAACGCCCTTGCTCGGCATCATCCCCGAGAGCCAGGACGTGTTGAAGGCCTCCAATGTCGGCACGCCGGTGACGCTGTCGAACGCGGATGGGGCGCCGGCGCGGGCCTATATGGACGCGGCCAAGCGCCTCGGCGGCGAGAACGTGACGATGCATGTTCCCGCCGAGCGCAGAGGCTTCATGGATCGCCTGCTGCGACGGAGGGCTGCATGAGCATGGGTTTGCTTCGACTTCTCCGCGGCAAGAAGGCCTCTGCACCCGTCGCACGCGAGCGGTTGCAGATCCTGCTTGCCCATGAACGCGGATTGCGCGGCCAGCCCGACCTGCTCGGCGTGCTGCGCGAGGAAATTCTCGCTGTCGTGTCCAGGCACGTCACGCTGGACCCGACCAAGGTCATCGTCCGGCTCGAGCGCGGCGACGAGGTATCGACCCTGGAGGTCGATATCGAGGTGCCGAACGATATCGAGCGCAAGCGCGCGGCGGTCGGGTAGGGGGCGCGGCCGAAGACGTCCGATTTGGGGTGGGTGAGAAGGCGGTCCGCTGGGCATAGCGGACCGCCTTTGTCCTGTTTGCGGGCGTCCTGTTTGCGGGCGTCCTGTTTGAAGGCGTCCTGTTTGAAGGCCCGCCGATGTGATCGCTCGTGGGCGGAACGCGACCTGCGGCGAAATCGTTGTCAGAGGCCGCGGAGCGCCGAGCCAGGCGCTGCGGTTTCCTGAACGGGAGAGCGCCCATGATGTCCGAGATCCAGGTTCACACCGTCGCGCGGCAGATGCTGGAACGGCATGGTTTCGCTGCGATAGCGAAGGCGGCCGAACAGGCCCAGGCCTGTGAGGGCCGCGGCGAAGCCGATGACGCCAAGGAGTGGCGTCACATCGAGGACGCCATGAAGATCATCCGCGGCCCGCACCAGAGCTGACACGCGGCCAGAGTGAGCGCGCTCAACGCTCCCCGCGGTCGGCGCCCGGCTGCGAGGTGCGATTTTGTGTCTGCGGCTGGGGGCGCTCGCCTGTCTCTTTGCAGGGCAGCGGTTCCCACGAGCCGTCGGGCGCCTGCTGGTAGGCACTACAGGATGACGAGGTGGATTTTTCCTCGCCTTTCTGGGCATCGGAATTCTTCGCCAGAGCGGGCGCGGTCAGCACCGTGGCGGCCGCAAATGCGCCGGCGAAAACGAAATGGATACTCCGCATGTGGGCTCTCCTGTTCGAATTCGAAGAGGCCGCATGGTGTCGAGGAATATGACGATAGTTAGCCGCCGCGACGGTTCCGCCGCGGGGTGCTTAACGCTGCGAGAGAACGCCTAGCCGCCCTTGCTGCGGATCAGGCCGGCGAGGTTGGTCTTCTGGGCCTCGCACCAGCCGGGCATGCCGAGGCGGCGCTGGTCCATGTCGGTCGCCTGCGTCGCGACCGCGACCTCGGCCATCAAATCGTCGTCCTGCTTCTCGCCCATCTTGCCGCCGGTGTGCATCCAGGCGATCGCCTTGCGCACCTTCTCGGTGGTGCCGTCCGGCAGCTGCATCTGCTGCGCCTTCTGGACGAGATCCTGATAGACGAGATCGGTGTTCGGGCATTCCACCTTGGCGGCGAAGGCCTGCAAGACCAGCGTCACATAGGTCGAGCGTGCACGGTCCGCCGCTTGGGCCGGCGCGGCGAGCAGTAACAGACCTGCGATCAGGAAACCGGTGCGCATCCTTGGTATCTCCTCCGTTTTTTTGGGAGGCTAGCGTCCGGCAAGCCACTCCGCAATGGTGCCGGGACGTATTTGTCGCTCCCCGGTGCGGTGCGCTATCGTCACCCGTCCCTGGCCACGGAGAGCGACATGAGCCTGTTGAGCACGCCGTTCGACCCCGCACGCGACACGGCGCTCGTCACCGGCGCAGGCAACGGCATCGGTCGCGCGATCGCGCAGGCGCTGGTCGGCGAGGGCGTTCGGACCCTGTTCGCCGATGTGAGCCCGGAGCGGGTGAGTGCGGCGATCAGCGCCAGCAGCAGGCCTGAATTGGCGGTCCCGTGGGTCGGCGATCTCGCCAGGGCAGACGCTTGCGATGCCCTGCTGGCCGCCGCAGACGGGCTCGGCGAGGTCTCGCATTTCGTGCACAGCGCATCGCCGCCGCGGCGCGAGGCCGATCATGCGCTCGCGGTCGACCGCAAGACCTGGCAGGAGATGCATGCCGTCAATCTCGATGCCGGATTCCATCTGGCGCGCGGGCTGGCAAACCGGCTGATCGCGGCGAAACGACCGGGCTCGTTCCTGTTTCTCACCTCGCTGCATGCGGGCACGCCGCGCAACCTGCCGCATTATTCGACGGCAAAGGCGGGGATGGCGATGCTGGTGAAGGAGCTCGCGAAGACGCTCGGCCGTCACGACATCCGCGTCAACGCGCTGGTGCCCGGCGCGATCGCGGCGGGCGGGTTCGTTGCCGACGCCTCGCTGGCGAAGCACATCCCGCTCGGGCGTCTCGGCGAGGCCGAGGACCTCGCGCCGATGGCGCTGGCGGTGCTGTCGAACAAGCTCTCGGGTTACGTCACCGGCGCAGCCTTCGTCATCGACGGTGGATTGTCGCTGACGAACTGGTTCGAGCCGCCGGAGCTGGACCACTAAAGCCCCGTTCCGATGACTCGGAACGGTGCTTTTGATTCCCGGTTCGACGCGCTTTTACGCGAACCGGTTTCCATTTCGCTCGAAAACGCTGTGGCCTAGCGTCGCCAGGCGGGCACGGGATCGAGCGGCGTGCGATAGACCTCATTGTGATCGCGATCGGTGACGCGCACCGCGCAACCTTTCCGTTGCAGCTCCGGCTTCACCTGCGACAGCTCGGTAGCCAATTGAACGGCGCGATCGGAAGCGCCCTCGATGTCTTCGAGGATGATTCCACCCTGGTTCTTGAACTCTTCACCAACCACGAGATCGAAGGAATAGTAGGGCATTCGAATTCCCCGGTGTGACGACGTGAGCTTCAGTGGAAGTCTCAACAGATTTCGGATGATACCACTGAGTCGATATTTTCGAATGAACGGGTCGCGCAATCTCTGTGCTTATGGCGCAGAAATCATGTGCAGCATTCGCGTGTGTTAAGATTTTATTAAATATGTCGACGTGATCATAAGGCATGGAATTGCAGCAGAACCGGGCTCCGGGAACCGGCAGCTGCAAGAGAAGGCCGGCGGCATAAATCCCGACGGCCTTTTCTCTTGACGAAAGACGATCGAAATATCGTCTCCGTAATCGCCCGGACTCAACGCATCGCATCGACTCGGACAGCTTGGACGACGTCGCGACAGCGACGCTGCGCTCGCGCCTGGTCTAGCGCAGCGGCATCGGCGGACGCACGACAGGTCCGTCGTCATCGGCAACGGCTTGCGTCGTGGCGACCGGTGCTGCTGTCGGCGCGACCGCGGCAGCCTGCGAAGGCGCAGGCGGCGCGGGCGAATAGGCCGGCATGTAGGTTTGCGACACGACTGGCTTCGGCTTGCGCACCGGAGGCGCCGGAGATCGCGGCGGGAGCGTGGACACGCGCGCGCGCGGATCGACCGGCTTGACCTCAGTCACCGGCTTCGGCGCGGGCGGTTTGGCCATCTCGCGCGCCATCTGCTCCTGCCCGGCCTTCAACTCGGCAATGTTGGCCTTGAGCCCTTCGATCTGCTGCGCCATCGCCGCGAGATCGCGCGTCATCGATTGCACCGACTGCGCGGGATCGGGCTGTGCCGCGACCGGCGCGGCTGCTGCAACCTGAACCGGAGGCGGCGTCGCAGGTTGATCGGCCGCTTGATCCGTTGCGGCTTGCTCAGCGGGCGGCGCGGCCTGCGCGGCGGTGACCGGCTCGGCGGTGACTGGCGCCGCCGTTCGCGATGTCGAAGGCAGCAGCGAGGTCAACGCAGTCAATGCTGGTTTCCATTCGGCGAGCATCTGCCTGGCCGTGTCGCCATGTTTCTCCCAGGCGACGGTGGCGGCCGCGCTTCCGCCCGCAAACAAGATCGTAACGAACGCGCCGCGCAGCCATTTGCCGGCGGCGGATCGCTTCCGCCGGTTGGGACCATCGCCGGCCGCGACGCGCACGGCGGTGTCGACCGAGGAGGGCACTGCCGTCTGCGGCTCCGAGACGGGACTGAACTTCGGCTCCAGATTGATGGTGCGCTCCGGCGCGAACTTCGGATCTGTTTTCGGCTCGGGGCGGGGCGTGATCTCAGGGGCCAACGCGGGCGCAACGCTGATGGGGCGCGAAGCCAGCACCATGTCGGGTGAAATCTGAATGGCGTCGTGCGGATCGTTGTCCTTGACCGTGTCCTTCACGATCTCATCGACGATTTGCCTGGAATTCAGCGTCGCGAGCATTGCAGCTCCTTTGCAGTCCGAGTGTTTAATGTATGGGCGTCCGCATTGGCGCGAGCCGATCTGTCGAGGTGAACCCATCCCAAATCCGGTGAGTCAGCACGATGACCCACGAGTCCAGCCGGGTTTGACCAAAGCAAGGCGAGGGGATGGAGACTGTGCGACGCTTCTCCGCCGTTTGTGGTGATGGAACCATGCCGGTGGAACACGCGCACGTGTTCCGCACTGCCTTTTTTTCAGCACGATTTGGGCAGCATCTGGCGTCGCTGGGAGCGCAACTATCCGCTATCGGGGGGCCGGTGGTGCCAAAATCTTTAATCGTATTGTTCGTCATGGCCATGCTTCCGCTCGCTGGCTGCATGCAGACGACGCTTTCTCCATCGACGGATGCGAGCATGACGCCGCGCGACCGGCAGTTGCTTGCGCACACGCCCTACGCGCAGGCGAACGTGCCTGAGCAATATCTCCGTCATATCGTCGACTATCCGCGCAAGGAGCAGCCGGGCACGATCCTGGTCGATACCGATGCGCGCTACCTCTATTTCGTCCTGCCCGAAGGCAAGGCGATCCGCTATGGCGTCGCGGTCGGCGAGGAAGCCATGGCCTTCTCCGGCGTCGCGCGCGTCGGCCGTCTGGCGGAATGGCCCGACTGGGTCCCGACGGCGGACATCCAGGCGCGACTCGGACCATATCCGGCGCGGGTCGCCGGTGGCCCCGCCAATCCACTGGGCGCGCGGGGGATCTATCTCTATCTCGGCAACAAGGACACGCTCTACCGTATCCACGGCACCAACCAGCCGGAATATATCGGGCAGGCGATCTCGTCCGGCTGCATCCGGATGCGCAACGAGGACGTGATCGATCTGTTCGACCGGGTGAAGCTGAATGCGACGGTGGTGGTGCTGCCGCCCGGGCAGAACGCGCGGGTCGCCGCGGGGTCTAGCTGGCGCGGGTAAGCGCGGTGCGATCGGTGATTCCACTGCTCACGAGGCTTTCGTCGTGGGCAGGGCTGCCGGTCGAGACCTAGTTCTCAGGCCGGGCGACGCGCCATTGCAGCGTCGTGGCATTGCCGTTGGCGTCGCCTGGCGCCTTGTCGGCCGGCGAGGTGTAGAGCGGACGATAGCGGTATGCCCACATCTTGCTGCCGTCGTTGCGGCTGATCACAGTGAAGTCGCCGATGGCCTTGGCGTCGACCGTTGCGGGCAGCGGTACCCAGCTCTCGACGCACTTGCCGTTGCAGTTCGACGTCTTGCCCGTGGTGTCGCGCTCGTAAGTGTAGAGCGTCATGCCCTTGAGGTCGACGAGCGTGGGACCCTGCTTGGTCAGGACCACCTTCGCCGGTGCGCTCGTGGCCTCGGGCTTCGGCGGAGCAGGGTCGCCACCGCCATGGCCGTTGGCAAGCGCGGGACCGGCCGAGAGCGCAATGGCCGTCGCCGCAATGAGGAACCTGAACATCCGAAACTCCCGAGCGGCAAAGTTAATCGCGTGTTAAACGCCGAATGTTGCCGACCGTAGCAGCCGAAGGTTAGTTCCAGGTTTCGCGGCACTGCGACAATTACGGATGGAAATACGGGGTTTATGCCTGCACCTCGCGCAGCGGGGCACGGCTGAGCTCGTTGCCGGCGGCGATGGCCTTGCGCAGCAGCCGCATCAGCTCCTCGCCTTCCTTCGCGCTGAGACCGCGCAGCATGACGCGCTGGGCGGACTCCACCACCGGAGTGATCTTGCGTAGCGTGCGTCGGCCCTCGTCGGTGATTTCGAGCTCGCGGGCGCGGCGGTCGCGGCTGGAGGCGCGGCGCTCGGCAAGGCCTTTCTGGACGAGGCGGTCGATGACGCCGGTGATGGTGGTACGGTCGTAGGCGATCGATCCTGCGAGCGTCACCTGGTCGAGCCCCGGATTGGCCTTGATGGTCGCAAGTGCCGCGTATTGCACCGGTGTGAGGTCGAAGCCGGCTTCGCCGACCTCGGCCAGAAACACCGCCACCGCGATCTGCTGGAACCGGCGCGCCAGATGCCCGGGCATGTCGTTGTTGTCTTTCACCGAATTCTCCGTTTGGGGCAGGGACGGCTCGCGATCATTGACAAGTATACTGATAGTCAGCATACTGAGCAATATCCAAACAGAACGTTTGCCGGGAGAGGTGCTCATGCAATTCCATCTCAATGGATTTCAGCCGGGCGATCCTGAAATCGCCGATCCCGCCGACCGCATTCTGGCTTCGGGCGCAACCGGGGCCGTGCCTGACGAGGTCGACGTCCTCATCGTCGGCTGCGGCCCTGCGGGCCTGACGCTCGCGGCCCAGCTTGCGCAATTCGGCGACATCAAGACCTGCATCGTCGAGCAGAAGCCGGGCCGTTTGCTGGTCGGGCAGGCCGACGGCATCGCCTGCCGCACCATGGAGATGTTCCACGCCTATGGCTTCAGCGCGCGCGTGCTGAAGGAGGCCTATTGGGTCAACGAGACGACGTTCTGGAAGCCGGACGAACGGACGCCGGAGAAGATCTTGCGCAGCGGCCGGGTGCAGGACGTCGAGGACGGGCTGTCGGAGTTTCCGCACGTCATCCTCAACCAGGCGCGCATCCATGATGGCTTTCTCGACATCATGCGCCGAGCGCCGGCCAAGCTCGAACCGCATTACAACCGGCGCCTGCTCGACCTCGAGGTCGATCCGGCCGCGGGCCCCGCCGACCATGCCGTGACGGTGCGACTCGAACGCGGCGATGGCGCACACGAGGCCAAGATCGAGACCATCAAGGCGCGCTATGTCGTCGGCTGCGACGGCGCGCGCAGCACGGTGCGCAAGTCGATCGGCCGCGAGCTGCATGGCGATTCCGCCAACCATGCCTGGGGCGTGATGGACGTGCTGGCGGTGACCGATTTTCCCGATATCCGCTTCAAGGCCCTGATCCAGTCGGCGAAGGACGGCAGCCTGCTGATCATTCCGCGCGAGGGCGGCTACATGGTCCGCCTCTATGTCGAGCTCGCAAAACTCGATGTCGGCGAGCGCGTCGCCAATCGCAACATCACCGCCGATGACGTGATTGCGAAAGCGCAGCGGATCCTGAAGCCGCACACGCTGGATGTGAAGGAGATCGCGTGGTGGTCGGTCTACGAGATCGGCCAGCGCCTGACCGACAAGTTCGACGACGTTCCGGAGCCCGAGATCGCCTCCCGCCTGCCACGCATCTTCATCGCCGGCGATGCCTGCCATACCCACAGCCCGAAGGCGGGGCAGGGCATGAACGTCTCGATGCAGGACGCTTTCAATCTTGGCTGGAAGCTTGCCGCCGTCCTCCGGGGGCAGTGTGCACCGAGCCTCCTGCATTCCTATTCGGCCGAGCGCCAGGCGGTTGCGAAAGAGCTGATCGATTTCGATCGTGAGTGGGCGGGCATTCTCGCCTCCGCCGCCAAGGCTGGCGGCGCCCATGCGGCCAAGACGCAGGACTATTTTGTCAGGCACGGCCGTTACACCGCGGGCACGGCGACGCATTACAGGCCGTCACTCCTCACCGGCGCAACGACTCACCAGCATCTCGCCGAAGGACTCGTTATAGGCACGCGCTTCCATTCCGCGCCGGTCATTCGGCTTGGCGACGCCAAGCCGGTCCAGCTCGGCCACGCATCGCAGGCCGATGGCCGCTTCCGAATCTACGCGTTCTCTCCCGCCGAGAATCCCGCAGCGTCGAGCTCGGCCATCCGTGCCTTGTGCAATTTCCTCGCTGAGTCCCGGGAATCTCCGATCCGGCGATATACGCCCAAAAGCACCGATATCGACAGCGTGATCGATCTGCGCGCGGTGTTTCAGCAGGATCATCGCGAACTCGCGATCGAGGCGATGCCGCCGATGTTGCTCCCGAGCAAAGGCCGTTACGGCTTGTACGATTACGAGAAGATGTTCTGTCCGGACCTCAAGAGCGGCCAAGACGTGTTCGCGATGCGCGGCATTGATCGGAAGGCCGGTTGCATGGTCGTGGTGCGGCCAGACCAATATGTTGCGGCCGTGCTGCCGCTCGACGAGTTTGCTGCGCTTGCGTCGTACTTCGATGGCTTCATGCTCCAAGCGAATTGACGGACTAAAACACCCTCGGCGCCCCGCGCCGATGAATGGCGAATGAATATTGAACCGCGCGCGGCGTCCGTCTCAAATCTTTCGACGGATGTGACGACTGCACGCGGAACGGTCATTGCGCCAGCGCGTTCCGACTCGAACGAGGAGGAATTCGCCATGAGACTCAGAACCGCTTTAGTTGCAGCATTGTTGCTTGCCCCGACGGCCGCGCTGGCCGCGCCGGGAGTCGTCACGGTATCGACCGGCTTGCGCGCCGGGCCGGGGCCGGGCTTTCCATTGGTCGACCGCGTTCCCGAGGGCGCCCGCGTCAACATCCATGGCTGCCTGCGCGGCAATGCCTGGTGCGACGTGAGCTTCTCCGACGATCGCGGTTGGGTGTCGTCGCAATATCTCGAATATCTCTACCGCAATCACTACGTCTATCTGCCTGACTACGCCGACCAGATCGATGTGCCGATCGTTCCGTTCGTGCTGACCTCGTACTGGTCGAACTATTACGAGGGGCGTCCCTTTTATCGACGCCACGCCTACTGGAATAATTACTGGACCTCGCATCAGAACGTTGCGGCGCGGATGACGATCGATCCGCGTGCGGCCCGCATCGGCCGTGCGGCGACGCATGACGCCGCAATTGCGCTGGGACGCGAGGGTGTGCGCGGCAAGGGCGACAGGGGCGCCGCCGTGATCTCCGGGCGTGACGCTGGGGCCGCACGGCATGACGCCGCGATGACCAAGCGTGACGCCGCGATCGCGAAACGCGACGCTGTGATCGCGAAGCGCGACGCTGTGGTCACGGCCGACCGGACCCGCGCCGGACGGAGCGAGCGCATCGCGCATGAACGCGCCAATGTGCAAACCCGCAATCCGCGTGATGCACAGGCGCGCATGATGCACGAGCAGACACAAAGCCGCGCGGCGCGTGCACAGCCGATGGCCCGCGCGCACGACGCGCCGCGTGTCTCGGCCGCGCCTGTCGCACGTCCTGCAGCGCCGCACATGGCTCAGCCGAATGTGAGCCACGGTTCGCCGATGAATGCGCGTGCGCAGATGCCGGCGCCGCGCGCGGCAGCACCTGCGATGCCGCACGGCGGCGGTGGCGCTCCGCATATGAATGCCGCTCCGCGCGGCGGCGGCGCGCCGGCTGGCGGGCCTGGTGGCGGTCACCAGAAACACTGACATCGCCAAGAAGGCCCGGCCTTCGTGCCGGGCTTTCTGTTGGCGCGCCCTCGGGTTCCCGGCCCGTCTAATTTAAGAAAGTTCTTCGCGGGCAGATTTCATCGATCGTAATATGTGTACTCAAAGCTGTAAGCATCCACTCGGGGCAGCGGGGCAACGGGAGGATGATGATGAGACAGAGCCAGGCGGAGACGCGCCGCCAAAATGTCGCGAAGCGGTCGATGACCAAGGAGGCCAAACAACTGTCCAGCCTGATCGCCGGGCTGCGCAAATCCCTCGACGGGATTCACAAGGAGCGGACGAGCACGAAGCTCACCGGTGCCGAGATGGGCATGCTCGACGAGCGCCGCAACAATCTGCTGCTGACCATCGCAGCATTGGACGACCGCCTCTCGGCGGTGCAGGGGCTGATTGATCTCGGCCGTCCCCATATCATCCGCGTCCACTAAGCGGATCGCGATCCCCTAACGGTTCCGTCGCGGCGGCGATGGACTCGGGCCCGGTGCCCGGCTCCGCAGGGCATAAGGGTTGGCGTAGCACTGGGCGGACTGCCCGGAAGCAGTCGCGGCGCACTGCGCGATCGACGTGAAACTGCAATCGATGCTGCTGCCGTCGATGGTGTAAATTTCGATGCAGACGGGATAGCGCGGATCGTAGGTCTGCGCCCGCGCAGGTGCGATGGTAAGCAGCGCCACGCCAGGCAAGCCCGCGACAAGCAGAATCGCATTTTTGATGCGGCGCACGATCAATCTCCCTCGCTCAGTTGGAACCAAGGCACAATGCTGCCGTCGATGGCACCAAATTGCCACGCTCCCGGCGAATTGCCGCCAAAGCCCGCTGCCACGAGGGAGCGGGTGCAGGACGACGCAAGGGGATGCGCATTGGCCTATAAGATGGTCGCAGAACGCGACAATGAGAAGTGCAGTTTTGCCCGCGAGAGCCGGTTGCTCATCGTGGCGAAGGCAAAAGTGTGGGCGAGCGAGGGATGGAAGGTCGTCATCACCGACCCGGACGGCAAGGCCTATACTCCGCCCGAATTCGATCAGCTATTGGCGGCGTGACCGCGCGACGGAGCCGATTCTTCTTTTGACGCGTTTTCTTTACGCGAACCGGAATCCACTTCGCTCGAAAACGCTCTGGGGGACGACATTGATTTCGCTGTTTCGACCGGGGCGCGATGTGATCGCGCCCTTGCTGACTCTCGCCGCCGCGGCGCTGACGGTGACGGTCGCGTCCGCGCAAAATCTCGATGCCGGCAAGGCGCCCGCAAAGCTTTTCGCGGACGGCTGTGCGACCTGCCATCGCAGCCCGCGGGGGTTGGCGAAAGGGCGCTTCAGCCTGACGCTCACCTGGTTCCTGAAGGACCATTACGCGACCAGTGCCGACTCCGCCAAGACACTCGCCGCGTACCTGGAGTCCGTCGACGGACCGCCGCCGCGCGCGGCGGGCAAGTCCGGAGCAACGTCCGGTGCAAAGCCGGCCAAATCCGCGCCGCGTCCGCCCAAGGCAGTACAGAGCCAATAGCTGTCGTTCCGGCTATCCGCGCCGATAGGTCTGTGCGATCAGGCGGTCGTGCACGGCACGCAAGTCCGCGCCCATGCGCGTCTGTCCCGTCGTGATGTAGGACAGCCAGGCGCCGTCGGCGGCCAGGCGCACGACGTGGAGTTCGGGCGCTGCGTCATTGGTGCGATGGCGCTTCAGGCGCGCCTTCATCCAGTCGTTCCAGAGCCGGCGCAGGGACGGATCTGTGACGACGACCATGCTCAGCGTCGCCCAGGGCGTCGCAAAGCCGAAGGCCTTGCCGGTGAAGACCGCATTGACATAGGCCCGCGTAAAGCTGCCGCGCGGCTTCGGGTCTGCTTCGATCGCGGCGTCGATCTCGGCATCGACACGGGCAAGGAGATCGGCGAACAGGCCCTCGATCAGCGCCTGCTTGCTGCCGAAATGATGGAACAGCCCGCCCTTAGTGACGCCGGCCGCCGCTGCCACCGCCTGCACCGTGATCCCCGATACGCCGTGATCCATGGCGATCGCCGCGGCATGGTCGAGCAGGGCGCGCCGGACCTGCTCGGGTTGCTTGGCGCGGGTGTAGGCGCTGGCCGGCATCAATGCGCCGTCGTCTGCGAGAACAGGTTGATGACTACGACCCCTGACACGATCAGTCCGATGCCGACGAAGGCTGCGGCGTCCAGCATCTGGCGGAACAGCACGAAGGAGACGGTGGCGGTCAGGATGATGCCGACGCCGCCCCAGATCGCATAGGCGATGCTGAGCGGAATGACCCGGATCGCGACCGACAGCGCGTAGAAGGAGGCGACGTAGAACAGCACCATGGCCAGCGTCGGCCATGGCCGCGTGAACTGCGCGGACTGCTGCAGGAAGGCGGACGCGGTCACCTCGAAGACGATGGCGAGGGCAAGCGCGGAGTAGGCATTGAAGGCGGCGGTCATGGCGAGCTCAGATGTGGCGCGCGAAAGATACCGCGCGGTAGGTATGTTTAGCACGCGGAACATGGCTTTTGGCGGGTGGGATTATCACGTGTGAGTGACGAGCCTGCGACAGGGCGGAGCCTGTCGGCGGCGGCTTGCCGGAGTTTTAGCTGTTTCGCCGAGAAGACGAAGCCGCCGCGCGACAGATCGCACGACGGCTCAGAGTGTCGATTTTATGCAGCGTTAGCTGATCCGCACGGAAAGCTCGACGTCGTCGGCGAAGGGCGTGGACATGTAGCCGCTTGCGGGCCTGCGTACGCGCGCGAGATAGTCGGGGCTGTCGTCGGCGTTGTCGGCGACGATGATCGCGCCCGGCTTGAGATGGCCTTCGACCAGATCGAGGATCTCCGGGTAGAGAGCCTTGGCGCCGTCGAGCAGCACGAGGTCGATCGTGTCGGGCAGATCGGCGCTGAGCGTCTTCAGCGCATCGCCCTCGCGGATTTCGACGAGATCGATCAGTCCGCCGGCCGAGAGGTTGTCCCGCGCCCGCGCCGCCTTGGACGGCTCGAACTCACTGGTGATGAGGCGGCCGCCGCCATTGTCGCGCAAGCCTGCGGCAAGGTGCAGGGTCGAGATGCCGAACGAGGTCCCGAATTCGACGATCACCTTGGCGCGCGAACTGCGCGCCAGCATGTAGAGCAGGTGACCGGTCTCGCGAGAGACCGCGAGCGGTGCGTCCTTCAGGCGTGAATAGAGATCGCGGTAGTCGGTCTTGCTTCGCATCAACCGTGCGCGGTCGGCGTCGGTCAGGTGGGCGAAGGCGGCTCGCGTTGCGCCGCGTGCTGCTTCGTCCTCGTCGAACAGGCGATCCAGCAACGGCGCAAGCGAGGTGATAGTAGGGGTACTCATTTGGTGTCTCCAGAGTTCGCGGCAATACGCGTGCTTGCGTGTGAATTGAAATACGACTAATTCGTCGCATTTCCTATTCGCATACCCCGAGCGCACCATGGCCGATCGTCGAAGCCGTTCAGTTTCCTCACGAAAACAGCCGCAACAGGCCCGCTCCAACGAGCTGGTCGCGGCTATTCTGGACGCCGCTGTTCAGGTCTTGGCGAAGGAGGGTGCGCAGCGATTCACCACCGCGCGGGTGGCGGAGAGGGCCGGGGTGAGCGTCGGATCGCTGTACCAATATTTTCCGAACAAGGCGGCGATCCTGTTCCGTCTCCAGAGCGATGAGTGGCGGAGCACAAGCGAGCTCCTGCGCGGCATTTTGGCGGACCCGACGAAGCCGCCGCCGGCGCGGCTGCGCGCGCTGGTCCACCCCTTCATTCGCTCTGAATGCGAGGAGGCCGCGATCCGTAGCGCGCTCAGCGATGCCGCGCCGCTCTATCGTGATGCGCCCGAGGCACAGGAGGCGCGAGCAGCCGGCGAGGGCATCGTCGCGATCTTCATGCGCGAGGCGCTGCCAGAGGCCCCCGAGGCGTCGCGCGAACTCGCCGGGGAGCTGATCAAGACGACATTGAGCGAGATCGGCAAGCGGTTCTCGGAGACGTCCCGCAGCGAGGCGGAGATCGTGCGCCATGCCGATGGGCTGGCCGACATGTTCTGTGCCTATCTCGAAGAGCTTGCACGACGCGGAGATCATTCCTGACATCTGCGTTTGCGGGCCGATTATTCTTCAGATTTTGCCAGGTCATGGGTTAGCCTTCGCTCGCCGTCCCCTATTCGAGCCATCGAGCGCCGCGCCATGCATCTGCTTCGCCCCCAGTTTCGCATCGAGGAGCAGCGTGCGTTGGAATTTGCCGGGCAACGCGGCTTCGGCATGATCGTCGCGGCGGACGAGCACGGTCCGCGCGCCTCGCACGTGCCGTTCGTGCTGGACCAGCGCGACGGGCAGGTGTTCGTGCAGATCCATTTCACCGCCAAGAATCCGCTGGTTGCCCTTGCGGACGGCACGCGGCGCTTCCTGCTGATCGTTGCCGGCGACGACGCCTACGTCTCCAACGACTGGTATTTTTCGCGCGACAATGTCTCGACCTGGCTCTACGAGGCCGTGCACCTGTCGGGCGTGGCGCATCTGCGCGAACTGGACGAGAACCGCGGGCATGGCGATGCGCTGCTTGCGGTGTCCGAGGCGCGGTTGCCGAAGCAGCCCTGGGACCTCGCGCAGATGGAGCCAAGCAAGCGCGAGAGCATGCTGGCTGCGATCCGGGTCGTCGATCTCGTGGTCGACACGGTCGAGGGACAGGCCAAGCTCAATCAGCACAAGAGCGATGCGGACCATGTCGCGGTCGCTGACCGGCTGGCGCGGTCGGAGGAGACGGGGCACCGGCGGCTGGCGCGGAAGATGCAGGCGCTGCGGCCGGGGCTGGGGTATGAGATGCTCTAAACTTGCAGCCCGGATGGAGCGCAGCGTAATCCGGGATTCATGCCGCGATCTGAGAACCCCGGATTAGGCTTCGCTCCATCCGGGCTACGCGAGCCGTTCCTGCTACGCTTGCTTCGCTCAGCATTTGACCCTACGGACCTCTGCATGCTCGTCATCTCCATTCAAAGCCAGGTGGTCCACGGCCATGTCGGCAACAGCGCGGCCGCCTATGCCATGCAGGCGGAGGGTGTGAACGTCGCGGCGGTGCCGACGACACTGCTGTCGAACCATCCGCGTTATCCGACGTTGCGCGGGCGGGTGCTCGAGACCGAGCTCGTCGCCGATCTCCTGAAAGGTGTCGAGGAGCGCGACCTTGTCGACGAGGCCGCGGTGCTGGTCACCGGTTATCTCGGCTCCCCCGGCAATGCGGAGGTGATCGCCGATTTCGTCGAGCGGGCGCTGACGCGGAATTCGAAACTCGTCTATCTCTGCGATCCCGTGATCGGCGATGACGGCCGTGTCTATGTCGCCGACGGCATTCTGGACGTGGTGCAGCACCGGCTGCTGCCGGCCGCCAACCTGACCACGCCTAACCAGTTCGAGCTCGAGCTGCTGTCGGGCGTCACGATCGCGGACACGCAGAGCCTGCGCGCGGCATGCACTGCATTGGCGGGGCAACGTCGCATCGACGTCGTCGCTACCGGCTGCACGCTCGCTGACACGGCAGAAGGGCAGGTGGAGACGGTCCTGTGCGCCGACGGCCAGCTGTCGCGCTTTGCGACGCCGCGGTTGCCGATCCGCCCCTCAGGCACCGGCGATCTGCTCACCGGCCTGATTGCGGCGCATCTGGCCAAGGGCAAGGCGATGCAGGCGGCGGTGCGGCTTGCGGTCGAAACCATCTTTGCGGTGCTGGTGCGCACGCAAGACGCAGGCACCGCCGAGATGCGCCTCGTACCGCTGCCGATCCCCGGGCGGAAGCCGTAACAGGGGTCAGGTCGCGCGCTTGCCGGCCGATTGCGCCGACTTCTGCGGCTTGGCCAAACTCTTCTGCTCGCGCGCGGCGTGTGTCTTTCGCAGCTTTGCGTGGGCCGCGGCCCGCGTCACCTTCTTGGACTTCACGTTGGCCGCTTCCTTGCGGTCTCCCGTGCCACGCTTCGAGAGGTATTCCTGGCCGTCGACCGGGCCGACATGCGGCGGATCGCGGCCGAGATAGGGCCGGCCGATGCCGAACGCCTTGCCGTTGGCGTCAACCCACTTCCACAGGATTTCGGTCGAGACCCAGCGCTGCGCGCGGTTGTTGCCCTGGGTGCTGACGATGTCGGCCGCCATGCCATGGCCGTAGCCACCGCGGGTGCTGCCGCCATGATAGGAGCGGTCGGAGGCGGCCTTCAGGCCGCTCGCGATCGACTGGCGGTAGTCGTCGCGAAACGCGCTGGTGATTCCCGGCGACAGGCCGGCGGCCTCGGCTGCGAGCATCATGCGAAACAGCTTTCGCTTGAAGCTCTTGTCCATGCCGCCGATGACGTAATCCATCATCGGCATGCTGGCGCGCTCGGCCGCCTTCGGATCCTTCCAGCCAAAATCCTGATCGACCAGCTTTGTGAAGCTGCGCATCACCGTGATCATCTTGCCCCTGCGCTTGATGGTGACGGGGCGGCGGTCCTCGACCTTGATCGAATCCTCCTTCGCGGTGCGCTGATAGAGCGTCCACAGATAGCGGTCGATGCAGGCGTCCATGACAAAGCACTCATCGAGCACGGCGACGGTGTCGGCCGGCGGCGACGGCTTGCTCGCGGCAGGCTCTGGGCCGGTCGCGATCGCCGCGGGCGACAGCGCATCTGTCGGCACAATCTCGGTGGGATCGGCGGATGCGAGCTTGACCACGGGCTCCGGCGCCGGTGCGGCTTCTGCCGGTGCAGCCTCGCTGAGGACGGGCGCGGGTTCAGGTGAAATCTGTAGCGCCGGCGGTGCCTCCGCCGGCAAGATCAGCGCCGGATCGGCCGAGGCGAGCTTGATGACGGCGGCGGGCATCTCGGCTGTTGCGGCCTCGGGGGCCGGATCCGGATTCGGTGTCGCAGCGACTGTGGCCGCGATATCGGCGGTCAGGGCGATGCCATCCTCGATGGCCGCAGCATGCGGGACGTCGGCGAGCTCGAGCCGGCCAAGATCTTTCGCGCGCGACGCGGCGGCAGCATTGGCGCTGCTTTTCTCGATGAGGGCTGGAGCGGAGGCGGACAGGGAGAGCACCAGCCAGCCGGCGAGAACGGCCGAGGGGCACGAGACCGCCACCAGAAGAGACCGCCGATCATTCATGATCCCTGCCTCCAAACGGTTCTGTTCGAACCAATCTTGCATAGTCAGGCACGCGACGCGTCAATTGTTCGGAGGATGGTGTGGCGGCGCAATGGCGCAAATGGGCGAAACGGGGCTTTTCGGGCGGGTGTTGCCGAGGTGCAACGCGAGTTCCCTGCGGTTTCAGGGGCGGCAAGTGGCTGAAAAGCAGCAGCCATTCATTGTCATCAAATTGAAGGGATTGAATTTACTCAATCTTGGATTGCGGCTTGGTATCTCTTCCGCGCCGGCAACGTGCGGTAGAGTTGGAAGGATGCGAGTTGTGAAATTGAAATGCCTGTTGACCGAATTTGCCGCCGATGAATCCGGCGCCACCGCGATCGAATACGGCCTGATTGCAGCCGGTATCGCGCTGGCGATCATCGAGATCATCTATGCGCTCGGCACCAATCTCGTCGCAAAGCTGCAATCGCTGGCGACGGCGTTGAAATAGGCTGCGGGGACACGGGCAGCGCTTGGCGGCTGACCGCGGCTCACAAAAGTGTCATGTCGCGTCCGGCGGGGCTTCGACCAAGCGCTTGTGCGCATTAAACATATTGCCATGCAGTGGGCACGTTGTTGCGATGCAACAGTGCATGTCGCAATGCAGCAAATTGCACTTAAATGTGCTCCGAACCTTCCACTCAGGAGCATCACCAATGAACAAGAAGACTCTGTCGATCGCCGCCGCCATCCTGACGATCGCGGGCAGCACCGCGGCTTTCGCCGCCGAACTGCCGACCTATGAGGCCAACGGTTTTCCGGTCTCCCCCCTGCAGGTGCGCGTGCTTGGTGCCGCGCATGTCGTGCAGCAGGCAACCGTGCCGACCACGGTCGCCTCGGTCCACCAGGCCCGCGTGCTGACGCCGCGCAAGGTCAAGACCGCGGACGTCACGACGGGCACGGCCCGCTGATCTCAATCGTCTGAAGACAACACGAAGCAGTCGTCTCCTCCCGAGCCTGCACGGACCGCGCTCTCTTTCGGGAGTGCGGTCTTTTTTTGAGAGGTGAGACGTGATCTGGCGCAGCCGTGCGCGGGTTGAGAAAGTTGCGGCAAGAAAAATCGCCGTCGCGCGCCGGTTGTGTACGGCCGTTCAAGACGAGTGTGATCTCTTTAATAGTTGCTTTGCAGATCGCGGCGCTTGATGCGGGCGCCGCTTATTGGCGGCCAAAAATCGTTTTCATAATGGAGCCGTCATGCCCGTTGCGCAGAAAGCCGTTATTGCCACCACTTCGCCGCGCGCGTTTATTCTCAGGCATCTCGCATTGTTCGCAGCCGCCGCGCTGTTCGTGTTCGTGCTGAGCCTGACCTATGGGCTCGATCTCAGCCCCGGATTTTTCTGAGCGAACTTGCGCAGCTCGATTCGAGCTACGCACGCTTCGATGAGCGCAGGCTGGACGGCGATCTTCCGTAGAGCTCGGCGAACGCGGCGTTGAATCTCCGCAGGCTGCCGAAGCCGGCGTGAAACGCGATGTCGGTCATGGTGTGTTCGCCGGCATCGAGCAGGCGTTTTGCGCGCTGGACGCGCAGCGTCTTGGCAAGCTGCTGCGGCGTCGCGCCGACATGGCGCTCGAACAAGCGCGCCAGGTGACGCGAGGAAATGCCGAGCCGCATCGCGAGCGTCACCACCGAATCGTCATCGAGCGCGCCCTCGTTGATCAGCTTCACCGCGCGCGCGACCGTCGAACGCGTGCCGTTCCAGGCCGGGCAGAACGGCGCGGTTTCGGGGCGGCAGCGCAGGCAGGGCCGGAAGCCGGAGGCTTCGGCCGCGGCCGCCGTCGGGTAATAGACGACGTTGCGCGTCAGCGGCTGCTTGGCCGGACAGACCGGGCGGCAATAGATGCCCGTGGTCTTCACCGCGGTGAAGAAGCGGCCGTCATAGCGGGGATCCCTGCGCAGGCGCGCGGCGTTGCAATCGTCAAAACTCAGCATGGCCGGATGATAACGCATGCCCGCGCGGGCGGAAGGGCCGCGGGATGACCGAGTCCGATTGTGGCGAGCCGCGACGCGCATGCCGGCCTAGAAGGCGGCCCTCAATGCAAGCCCCCTCAATGCCAGTTCAGGAGCGCACCGTGACCAACCCGAAAGACATCGTCCTCAACGCCTGGAAGACCTTTTCGTCGCGCGATGCCGGCCGCATCGCCGCACTGTTCACCGACGATGCCGAATGGATCGCGCCGAAGGGCAACGCCACCGCCGTCGCGCTCGATCACACCGATCACATGGTGGGCGCGCGAGCGATCGCGCGTTTCATCGCGCAGGAGATGCACAGGATGTTTTCCGAGGTCGATATCGCCTTCCGCGGCGTCTACGCCGACGGCGATGTCGTGATCGTGGAGGAGCGGATGCGTGCCACGCTCCCTGGCGGCAAGCCCTACGAGAACGACTATTGCTTCGTGTTCACGGTGGCCGGGGACCGCATTCGCGAAGTGCGGGAATACATGGACACGCGCAAGGGATGGCGGATGGTGTTCGGCGAGGAGGCATGATGATTGGGTGCGCGCCATCCGGGCTACGCCGCGTGCCAGACCTGCAACGGCGTGGGTTGAGGCGGTCCACGCGCTGACATAAGGCTTGCCGATGGATCAGCGAACGAGCGGCGCTGACGCTCTCATTCAGAAGAACGATGCGGCGCCGGCGTTGCTCGGCGTCGTCTGCGGCCTGTCGGCTGCGCTGTTCTGGGCACTGGGTTTTGTCGGCACGCGGCACGGCCTCAAGGTCGGTTTCACCCCGGTCGACCTGCTCGTGCATCGCTATGTCTGGTCGGGCGTCGCGTTCCTGCCGCTGGTTGCGCGCGCCGGAATCGGTGATCTCTGCGGCATCGGCTGGGGCAGGGGCCTTGTGCTGATGGTGCTCGGCGGTCCCGTGATGTCGCTGATCTCCTACACAGGATTTCAGCTCGTGCCGCTCGGCCATGGCAGCGTGATCCAGCCCTCCTGCGCGACGCTCGGCGGCCTCCTGCTCGCCGCGGTCGTGCTGAAGGAGCACATCTCCGCCTCGCGCCTTGCCGGCGCCTTGGTCATCGTCGGCGGGCTCTGCGTGATCGGCGCGGAATCGATCGGGCATATCGGAGCCGACGGCGTGCTCGGCGATCTGATCTTCGTGCTCACCGGATTCATGTTCGCCGGTTTTGGCGCGCTGCTGCGGCACTGGCGCGTCTCCGCCGTATCGGCCGCGCTCGTCATCAACGTGCTGTCGCTGCTGCTGTTGCCGATCTATCTCGCCACCGTCGGTCTCGCCCATGTCGCGGCGATCGGCGTGACCGAGAATGCCATTCAGGCGCTGGCGCAGGGCGTGCTCGCCGGCCCCGCCGCGCTTTATCTGTTCGCCGTCTCGGTCCAGCGCCTCGGCGTCGCCCGCGCCGCCGTGTTCCCGGCCTGCGTGCCGGCACTGACGCTCCTGGTCGGCTGGCTGCTGCTCGGCGAGCCGCCGACGATGATGCAGGCGGCGGGTCTGGTCACGGTGCTGTGCGGGTTCTATCTGGCCCAGCGGCAGCGGTGATCGCGTAGCGCGACCGAAAGGTGCGGCAACATCCCGGATTATGCTCCCGCTCCATCCAGGCTACGCTGCCCGTCATGACCATCCTGCTCAACATCGACGTTCCCGACGCAGCGCAAGCGACCACCTTCTACACCGCCGCCTTCGGCCTGACGGTCGGCCGCCGCTTCGGCACCGACTTCGTCGAGCTGCTGGGCTGGCCTGCGCCGCTGTGTCTTCTGACCAAGCAGGCCGGCACGCCGGGCGCCGGTAGCGACCGCCGCCGCTATGAGCGGCACTGGACGCCGCTGCATATCGATGTCGTCGTCGACGACGTCGATGCCGCAGTCGCGCGTGCACTTGCCGCCGGTGCGACCCTCGAGGCGCCTGCGTGCGATGCGCCCTATGGCCGGATCGCCATGCTGGCCGATCCGTTCGGCCACGGCTTTTGCCTGCTGGCATTCAGCACGAAAGGGTATGACGCGCTGCTGGAGGAATAGCTCGAGCGGACGCGGGCGGCTCAGGCCTTCTTCACGAACTCCGATTTCAAATTCATCGCGCCGATGCCGTCGATCTTGCAGGCGATATTGTGGCCGTCGGTGGCGTCCTGGAGGCGGATGTTCCTGACCTTGGTGCCGCCCTTGACGACCGACGACGCCCCCTTGACCTTGAGGTCCTTCATCACGATGACGCTGTCGCCATCGGTGAGCGCATTGCCATGCGCATCGCGCACGCCGGCCTCCTGCGGAGCCTGCGCGGCCGCATCGCCCGCAGCGCGCCATTCATGGGCGCATTCGGGACAGACCCAGAGATCGCGATCCTGATAGGCGTGCTCGGACTGGCAGTTCGGGCATTTCATCGGTTCGGTCATCGCTTGCCTCGTCGCCCGTCACGGGCGCGCCGCACGCATTCCGCCGGAAAAGATGGATTGGGAGCAAATCCTTTACCATGGCGTCCGGTCCCGGTTGAAGCGCTGGAACCTTAGGAGTTCGAGAAAAATTCCGCGGTATCCATGTCCTGATCATACGGATGCGTCGGATACGCCGTTCGACGCTGCCGCAAGCTTACGGAGTCCAGATCATGAGCGAGCATCGCGCCGCCGTCAGACATCACACGTTGCGAACCGGGATTGTCGAGTTCGACAACGGCACCGGCAGCATCGTCAGCGTGCCCTGCACGATTCGCGATGTCTCCGGCACCGGCGCTCGCCTGCAACTCAACTCGTCGTTATGGGTCGCCGAGCAGTTCACGCTGGTCTTCAGCAGCGGACTGCGCAAGGACTGCCGCGTCGCCTGGCGCAAGGGGAGACTGATCGGCAGCGCGTTCGCCGAGGGTTATGCGAGCCCGGACGAGCAGGCCGTCATGATGACCGCGGACGAGCAGTCCCGGCACCGGCTCGGGATCGGTGCGCGCGTCAGAGCGGCGCGTGAGACCCGCGGCTACACCGAAGCTCAGCTGGCCGAGCGCATCGGCGTCACGCCCGACTTCCTGGCGCTGGCCGAGAACGGCGAGGCCGACATTCCGCTCTACCAGCTGATGCACATCGCCGATTTGCTGATGGTCGGTCTCGACGGGCTCGTGGCAGGTCCGGCGCCTGAAGACGTCGACGCGTAGGGGGCACACCTCGCGGAATCGTCCGCCCGGCAAAAATGTCGAAAACAACCCCATGCACCGTAGAAAACACGCATGACTTCAGGGGGCTGCGAGACCGAATATTGTGTCGATCCGTCGGCAATCTGGGTCGTCGCTTATCCCGGATCGATTTCGGCGATCCCGAATAAAATTTGACTCGTCGGGCAAAACAGGGGCACTATGGCATGGTGGCGCCGGTGCGACGGAGAGGTGCGTCGCCGGGGCCGCGGGGCGACATGCCAAAAAACCTGAAGAGAAAACTGAAGACCTACCAGACCTCGCTCGGCTTCTACGACCAGGCTGTCGCCGCACCCTCGATGAAGGCGGCGCTGGAGGCCTGGGGCGCCAGCTCCAATCTCTTCCATCAGGGCGCCGCGAAGGAGACCGACGACCCCGACATCGTCGCCGCGACCATGGCGAGCCCGGGCGTCGTGCTCAGGCGTCCGGTCGGCTCCGATGGCCCGTTCAGCGAGAGCGCCGAGCTGCCGACCGATCTCGTCGACGGTGAGGCCAAGCCAAAATCCAAACCCAAATCCGAGTCCAGATCCGAGTCGAAGCAGCGTCCGGCCAAGGGCGCAACAACACAGTCACGCAAGATTGACGGTCAAGACGCGCGCAAAGCCGCCGCGGCGTTCGAGAAGGAAGAGCGGCGGCGAGACGCCGAGCGTCGCAAGGAAGAGGCCGCCCGCGCCAAGGAGCGCGCCAAGCAGCGAGTGCGCCGAGACAAGGCGGTTGCCACGGCCCAGGCGGCGCTGGACGCAGCGAGGCGGGAGTACGACGCGAAGGCGGAGGCGATCGAAGCCGAGCGGGCCGCGCTCGACGAACGCGCCGAGGCCGAGCAGGGCCGGTGGGACAAGCAAAGGAAAAAGCTCGAGGAGGCTCTGCGCCGCGCGCGCACGTAGCGCGAGCGAATTTAGCTTGCCTTGCCTTGCGTCCTTTTGCACTCTTCCAGGGAAGGAGACCAACGCATGAAGATCATCACCGCCGCGTGTGCGCTCGGAACGGCCCTGGTGCTGTGCAACCTCGGGATATCAGGCGCTGAAGCGCGGACGCGGAAGGCGCAGGTGGTTCGCGAGCCACAGCAGAGGCTTATCGTCACGGCGCCCGTGCTCAGGCCGACGCCGTGGGATTACTACATTGTTCCACGATATCGTTATCGCCCTGAGGACGACCGGGTCGATCCGAACGGTCCGCCCTATGTGTCGTCATGGGTCCGCTATGAGGGATGGCGGTGGCCGTACTGGTGGTGAAGGCCGTGGACGGACGCGGAACGGAATAGCGTAGAGCGACTTGTCCGCCGTAGCTCGAAGCGCGAAGGCGGAAGCGAAACCGATCGATAGCTGTCGCGGCCCGATGGGTTTCGCAAGCACTCCTCCCATCCTGCGCGCTGCTCCTCGAGGCATCCCCGAGACGTGCTATGCTCCCGGGGGGAGGAATCGGCATGAAGGTCCTTACCACGATACTCGCCTTGCTTTTTTCAAGCCCGGCCGCCGCCCAGGAGTGCCAGACGTGCTCCATGGCCGACGCCTGCATGAAGGAGTACCTCAAGGCGACGTCGGAGGCGCAAAGGGCCACGAAGCAGGCAATCCGGGACTGGAAGCAGAATCTGGACCGAAAGGCCTCCGCCGAATTGTCCAGCAGGGGCATACTCGCATTGCAGGACGCGATGGAGGCGCAGGTTCGTTCCGAGCTGGAGCGGCTGAAGGAGTGCCTGGCGAAGATCAGGTAGGGCGCAAGCGCACGGCGGAAAGCGCGCTCCTACAAGGATGGCTCAAGGACAATGGCTACCGGTTTATGGCGCTCGACATCAACATTCTCGCAGTCCATCAAAGCGATGAATGTTGGAAGGATATCAACGCGCCTCAAAGTGCCGGCCAGCCCGCTGAAGCACGCGCCCTCGCGACTATGAATGTCCAGGCTGGTGCAAGGGACGGGCTGACTGCTCGGAACCATCTCCCGAGCTAATTGCCGTCATCCGCCGATAGCCGCAGGAACTGCCGCTTCATCGCGTTGACTCTGGAGATGTAAGCCGCAACCGAGTGATCGCCGCAGCGCTCGTCGGCGATCATCTGAAATTTGCGGCGCGCATAGGCTGTGGCGGGACCGGCGCCGCAGAGATGGATGAAGGCGGCCAGATCCTGCTTCTGCTGCGCGCTTGCCTTCACATCGCCCGCGCGGGCGAGAACATCAGCCACGTTGCGGTCGAGATACACCGAGGCCAGCTCGATGGCGTGGCTCGGGATCGCGCGGGTGTAGAGGCCCGTGAACCCGCAGCCGGTCTCCGTGACCGCGTTGCCGCGGACACAGAACCGTGCGGCGTCGGCATAAGCCGGATCGGTCATCTGGTAGAGGCCGACGGCGCTGGAGGCGGGCCGGTAGATCGCGAGCGGATTGAGGCTCAATCGCCAGCGCCAATAGGTGCGCGCCACCGGATTGCCCGAGCTCTCGACCTGCGCCAGCGCGGCCAGCAATTCGGGCGTGATCGTCGCGGTGGAAAAGCTTCGGAACAGCGGCCCGTATTGCCGCCAGTTCTCGGCCGGCTCCTTGTCCAGCGCATTGCCGACGAAGACGAACAGCTCGGTCGGCTTGCGGACCAATTGATAGACGATGTTCAGAAGCGCTGCGGCCGCAAGCAGGATCGCCACGCTGCCCGCGATCCGGACCGCCCGCGGTGCGCGCGCGAACCTCTTTCGTGCCCACCGCGCGCCTCGCCGGACGCCGCGAAGGCGGGGGAGGAGGCTCTTGCTTTTCCTAGGCATGGGTCTGGTGGGAGCGCGTGGATGAGTTGAGGCCTTGCGAAATACATCATCTAGCGAAGTTGATGGGGGGATTCCTGCGAAATCTATCACCTTCGCGAACCGCAACCAGGAGAGGTTGAGCGCTGATGACATCCATCATCGTTGCGTGCTACGGCGGCAACTGCGCAAAAATGGCAAAGTTGCGACTGTCAACGACATATCTGATTGGTAAGGCCGCTTATCCACGTAATACACTCGGTCCCGTTTAGGGTTCGGGGTGCGTATTGGGAGGGTCAATCATGGCAAGTGTTGAACAATTGCGCAGACGTGAAGGAGTAAACCTGGTCCAGCTCGAGGCCGACATTGCATCGGTGCGCACGGGAAGCTCGATTGCTTCCATTGCGCTGCCCGATTACGTCGAGCACACCGAGGGGGTCACGCGGGTGGGCGCGCTCAGTGCAGAGGCGGTCATTCGTGACTATGAGTCCGCTGCAAAAGAGATCGAGGCCATGGGCGCCGAGCTGATCGATGCCGCGCGAAAATGCGAGGCGCTGACAGTCCAGGTCCATGATGCGATTGCCTTCATGCGCGAGACGGCAGCGGGGTATCGCGACGAGGGGCGGAAGATCTTCAAGCGCATCGAGGAATGCGCGCTCTTCACGGAAGACGTCCGCAAGACGTGCGAGGAGGTCAAGCGCAGGATGAAGGACGTCTCGGTCGGCGAGTCCTGCAACGAGGAGCTTGCGACGGAAGAGCCCGAACCGACCGAGATCGCGAAAGTGTCGGTGTACGAGGTACGGTGAGGCGGGCGTAGAGCGTCGTTCGCAGGATGGGGTGAGCGCTCGCGCCCCCATCCTGCGGGCTGGGCTTCAAAGCCAATCGCGCACGGACGGGAAACAAGCCCGTTTGCCGGAGTCCCAGACGTCATCTGAACCGCCGCAAGGCGGACGCGGACGCGACGTGGCCGGACATGCCGAGGCCCGTCGTGACCTCGCACAGATGTGGCCGAGAACGCTGACGGCTCACCAATCCGGATCGCCGTATCCGTAGGGGTCGCCCATATAGGGCGGGGGCATCCAGGGTCCTCGTGGCGGAGGCCTGGGCCGCCGAGGTGCGGCCGCTTGCACGTGCGGCCGTGCGGGCGCCGCCGTCTCGTTGCTCGTCACGCTCCGCACGGCGGGTTTCGCGGGTGCGGGCGCGGATGACGTCGTCGGTTGCGTTTGCAGCGCCTGGACCTGTGCGGCGAGGCGCGCATTGTCCGCCGCATCCTTCTCCTGCGCCGCCTTGAGCCGTTGAATGGTGTCGGCCTGCTCGCGCAGCGCCTGCTCGTTGCGGCTTTTCAGTTGCTCGAGCTTTCCGTTGATGCTCGCAAGCTCGCTCGTGATGGTCTTGAGCGATTGCGCGAGATCGGACGATGACTGGTCAGGCGCCGTGGCGCCCGTTCTTGGCGCGTCAGGTCTTGCAGCGTCAGGTTTTGGAGCGCTTTCCGTTTCCTTGCCGAGCGGCGGTGCGGGCAACGAACCAGGCTCATCCGCAGCAGCCAGTTGCACGGCCGGCGGCTGCGCCGGACTTTCGACCGCGGACGCTCGCCGGGGTTCGCTCACGGCCTGCGGAGCCCATCGCGCCATGATCGATTTGGCCTCATCGCGATATTGCGAAGCAAAGGCGGCACCGAGAAGGCCGATCGCCAGCACGAGGCCAACCAAGGCACGCAGCATGGTCCGATCTCCCTTCAGGCCTTGATTGCGACCCCTGCTATCCGGTGACGGCGCTGCGTCCCTGGGAGTCTCGGCTGCCTTCGCACCGGCGCTGGCTTGCGGGGCCCGCGGGCCTTCGCTGCCGCGTTCCATTCCGGAAACCAGCCGGTCCAGCCGCGCAAGGTCCTGCTCTGCGCTCTTGATCTGGTCATAGGCCCGCGCCAGCCCGCCATCGGCGCGCACCTCGTCCGGCTTGGCGGCATCAGGCTTGTGGGCCTCAGGCTTGTGGGCCTCAGGCTTGTAGGCCTCAGGCTTGGGGTCGTCAGGCTTGGGTTCGTCAGCCTTGGGGTCGTTCGCTTCAGGCACCGATGCGCGCTCCATCCAGTCGGGCGTCAATGGGAGTGCGGCAGTCCGATCGTCGGAAGGATAGGCCTCACCGTTGTCCAACACAACGCGCGTGCGAAGGAGAAATTATGGCGGGGGTGGGGGCGGGCGGATCGAGGCCCGACACCGAACTGGAGTTCGTAGCCCGGATGGAGCGAAGCGCAATCCGGATGTTGCCACCAGGTACACCGGTCCCGGATTTCGCTACGCTCCATCCGGGCTACGCTCGCTGGCTCATGCGTCTTCCGGCCCCGCGGCGTCGGAATACGCAGCTGTCGTTAGTGACGTGTCGCGCGGATTTCGAGCGTCGTCTGGGTGAGCTTGGCCACGAACCCCTCAAAATGCATGACCCTTTGTCTGGTCAACTGTCCATGCAACTCGGTGATTTTCCGGGATTCGGCGATCAACGATCCGCACACTTGTTTCGCGTACTCCATCTGAAGCTCAAAGGCCTCGACGGGTGAGCGCGCCGTCGCGAGCTTTCCCAGGAAGGTCCAGGCGTGCTCAAGCGACGTCCTCGTGTAGTCGCTATAGGCATCGGCAATCGCCTGCGTGCTGGCCTGGGCGGGTTCCACCGGTGCGACGGGCGCGCTTGCAGCGATCTCCATCCCGGAAGCCTCGCCAGGCAAGGCCGCAGCCGAGGGGGCCTGCGCACTGATCTCTCGGCTCGTCTCTTGTCTTATCTCTTGCTCGGTCTCTTGGCTGTGCTGTTGCCTGGTCTCTTGCTTGTTCTCTTGCTTAGTCTCTTGCTTAGTCTCTTGGCTGATCTCCGCCGAGGCATCCGGCAATTGATGGGCCGCAGTTGCGTGTTGCTCGCCGGCCCCGGTCCGTTGCCCGGGCTTTTTCTTCGCGCCGCGCCGGCCGGATTTTCCCCTTGGCTTATTTTCGATCGTACCCAACATTGCAAATGGCTCCCGAATATCGCTGAAGCCGCAAGCCTCCGTCGTGTTTGCGCTGAAATCGCGATTGTGGGTTGTCGCTTGCGTGGCGGCCATGTGGTGAGATTTTGCCGGGCACCGGCAAGGCCATCCTGCCCGGTCTTGACCGTCCTGCGCGCGAGACCATGCTCGCCCCATCCGCGTCATCGATCTCGTGGTTGGCGAGATCGATCCTCGCGCATTCGTCGTCACCCGAACAGGGCGACATAGACCACGTAAAGCCAGCCCAAGATCCCGTGGATGATCGCCCACAGGATCGAATGATTGTTGGTGTAGGAGATTGCGATGGCGAGTGCGGACCCAAAACCCACGCCGTATTTGGCGCCCTCGACCCGAACCCCGTAGTAGCGATTGCCGTTCATGGCGGTCCTTCCTGCGGGCCACGCCTGCTCATCATGCCTTATAAATGTCTTCCGGTAGTTGTGAAATGGCACACAGACGGCAGCCCTGAGGTCTGCTTCAGTGGCTCCGACACCAGACCCTCGTGCGCCGCTCGGCGATGCGCACCGTGTGGGTCGGCATTTGGCAATTTCGGGATGATCGCTATGGACGTTTTCAATCGCACGGCCATGCTTTGCAGCTCTTTCATCGTGTCCACCATGAGCGGGTGAACCGAGAGATTTCGCGTGCGCGCAATGGCGCGTGCAGGGATTTTTCTTGAGGCCCCGCCGGTGACGGACGGGGCCTTTCCATTTTTGATGTCAGCCCACGACTGCCCGGCGGCGCCTTCGCGAAGAAGGATGCAGGGTCATGTGGGAGTATTTTGGACCCGATTTCGCTTTTGACGTGGTGAAGGGATTTGTCGCCGGCGTTGCCTCGATGGCGTTTCAGGTCGTGGCGCCGCGGGCGTTTCATGCCGCGAAGCGATTTCGCGCGCACTGGGTTGCCAGAAAAGACGCAAGACAAGCCGCAAGACAAGCACGCCGCAACGCGCCGGCGAATGATGAGCCGTGAGGTCTCTTAGGATGGGTGGAGCGAACGCTCCACCCATCCTACACCCTTCCCGGATATCGCTACGCTCATCTGGGTTGCGCTCGCTTCGGCCGGTACGACAATTGGATAGAAATAGGCCTGGCAGTGATCTATGCTCGCTTTGGTTGAGCCAGGGGGAGGGCCGTTGAAATGCTCGATCATGTAATGGTTTGGCTTCACGATCCCATCAATCTCGACATCCTTAAACTACTCGGTGGTTTCGCTACCACCGTTATTGGCGGTTTTTGGGCGTTCTTTACGTGGCTGTTAACGCGGCGACAGGCTCAGAGCATCGAGGAATTGAAGAGGGTGGCAACGGACGCGATCAACAAAGCGCGCAGAGAGCCTCCTCCCGCTGAATCCGAATTGCCTCCGTCTCCGCCACCGCTCCTCCTACCAAAACCGAGCCGACGTTCGTTTGCGTTTAGCTTCAGCTTGGTAGTTGCGCTGTTTGTAACTTTAGCAGGGGGAGCGTACGCGCTTGTCGGCTATCTTGGAGTTTCTGATACCGTTACTAACCAAATTAGGGTGTGCACTGGCGAGTACGAGGGCAACTGCGGATTTCCGCACGATGCGTATCTCTATTGCTATGCGGATGTAGGAAAATGGGCCCAACAACGATGCTTAAAGTCAACGGTAACAGTGCTCGGCTCTCATGATGGCAACAAGTGCGGCTACGCGAACTACAGTGTTTTGTGCACTCAGCGAAAGCCATGACTACCCATGATTGGAGCCCTTCGTGCCTGCCAGGCCCAATGACGGATGAGCTCAACAGCAGGGCGAGCCGATTAGTCGACCTTTCCGGTTTGAGGCAATAGTCGGCCCGCGCTTCTGACCATTTCTGGATACTGCCGTACAATGGAGAACGGCTCGGAACCCCTTATCCAGCTGTTTCCATGGTTAGTAGCAAATTCTGCAGATAGTTGTTGGGCAACCCACCGAGAATGGGCCGACGTTCCTTCGTGGTTGATATCATGCAACCCACGCTCGGATTGAATTACAAATTCGCTCGCTAGGCTGAGACCTGAAACTCCGTCAGACGGTTGCCCATAATGGGGCGATGGAAATTGAATTGACCAGTTACCAGTGCCGCCAAGTCTCTGGCGTAGTTGTCCAAGTGAAGAGGAAAAGTTGCGATCGAAAGGTAGGTTCCATCTCTGTTGATGAGCCACCGCGATTGGAAACAGCACACAGATTTCCAATTTTGACTTGTTTGCCCAAACGGTGACCACGCTCCTTAGAATATCATAGACCTGCTCGATATCCCGTAGTGCGAGGCCGAAGAAGTCGAAACCTTCAGATAAGTAAGTTATTAAGTCTACCCGAGGAGGTAGCGACAACTTTTCTGTGCGGAGAGCGGTTCGCGTTAGCAAGTCTTCCACGAAATCTTTTCTCGATGCTTGATCGAAATAGTAGGTTCGATTGAAAAAGCGAGAGAGGTAGCCCGCGCTATTGAAAGCGCCGCCATAGATGGCTCCGACGGAGTGGCTGAGCTGCGGAGTGTCAGTCGCAACTACGAACACAAGCTGATCGATCTCAAAGAGATGTTTGACACGCTCCAGCATGGCAATGGCAAATGGCGGGCGACACCGATCAAGTTCATCGATCAAGACAAAGAGTGGGAGGGCTTGGTCCCTGTGTGCTGCCTCTTGTAGGAATTCGTCTAAGGTCGTCCTGAACTTGTCGATCGTCCTTTTTCCTTGGCGAAATCTGGCCAAGAGGACTTTGCCTTGCTCGTCAACAATTTCGCCCAGAGACTTGGCCGCCTCATCTGAGAGTTTTTCGGTGATAGTCGGCGCGTCGATCGAGAGAATTGTGCCAATCTCGTCAACGCCCGATCCTATGAATTTCCGCGCTATCTGAACGGTGGCTCCTTTTGCCGCGGCGACCGCAATTGCTGCGCCGGTTCGTTTAGCTTCGTTCCAACGTTCCCGAACCTTCTTTTCACGCTTTACTAGCGGTGCCACTGCTTGGTCGATGGCGTCCATAACTGAAAGAAGAGGGTCATCTGCATGGTCGTCTTGCCATGCGTTGACCTCGGCGACGATGAAGCCATCCTTGCGCAGCATTCTTCCGAAGCGAGATAAAAAGAACGACTTGCCCTGTCCCCATTCGGCGTCGATGTTCAGCACGTAGGATGCTGGCAGGCTCGATCGCTTTCGTTCGCCTACCCGATTTAGAAGAAATGATTTTAGGAAGGCGGCCTCTTCGCTCCGGCCAAGCTTGTCCTCGGTCCATATTTCACCGGTGCCCGGCTCAGTTGCTGGAGCTGATTTGTTTTGGGGCATGTTGATTAAGCCGAATCGGTGCCTGATGTGCAATCTTTGTTAGAATAAGAGCGAGAGTGGGTGCCCGCTTTCTTAGTCGTCTTCGGGGTGATCGCCCACGTAGCCGCAAGTCTCGCACCCTACCTTGGTCGCGAGGGGCAGTAGCGTTTGGCACTTACAGCTGGGACAGATAGCTTGCAGGTAATTCGCCCGTCGATCGCTTCGTTTCATCAGGGCCTGATGCGCCTCATTTGATTTGAGGACGCGGGCCGCGGCTTCGGCCCTCTCGCGCTCGATTTGGATCCGTTCGTAACAAATTTCCGCGGCGGACAGGCTAACGAGGAACTCAGTTGAAATTTCGAGGGGCGATGTTAACTCCGCTGCACGGCGGTCATCAACGAGGAATGCTGATGCGAAGACCTTCGCTTGATGTTCTGCCGACTCGGAAGCGTTGAGCTTCGATAGGCTGGTCGTACCCGTGGCGCCGGCTGGCCGGTGATCCATCGTTCCGGGAGTGGCGTGCATTACGGCGTGCCCAAGTTCGTGAGCCAAGGTCATTCTTGGCCGATCGTCTCCCCAACAGGCCTGCGAATCGATCGTTCTCTTAACCGTGACGACGATGGTGCCATTGATTTCTTCGGTTCGAGCATCCTTGGTGCCTAGGACGTGATCGTCGACAATTCGGTATTCGAGGGGCTTCTCCCCCCGAAGCGTGAGAACCTTTCCAAAACGCAGAACCTGGCCGATGTAGACCGGCCAGGTTCTCTTGATGCCAAAATAGGCCTTTGTGTTTTGGGCAATGCAACGGCATTCGCCGTTTGAGCGACGGGCAACGCGACGGTCGTCGTGTTCCTCGTAATCCATTGCCTTCCTTATAGTGCTACCGCCTCACGAACATCCCGTCGTCGAGCCGCAAGTGTCGCACTTCATGCAGGTGCCATTCCGCACCAGCGTGAAGTTGCCGCACTCTGAGCACATCTCACCTTCGTAGCCCTTGGCCTTGGCTTCCGCGCGGCGCTCGGCCTTGGTGGGGACGAGCGTCTGTGCGGTGCTGCCGGCCTTGCTCCACTGGAGGGCCTCTAACTTCTCCGTAGGCGAGAGGTCGTGGCTGGCTTCCTGCTTCAGGGCGACGGCGCCTTCGATGGCATCGCCGGCGCGGGCCGAGGTGCCGTGAGAGGCCAGCGCCGTGACCTTGCTGCCGCCGGTCGGGGCGCTGTCGTTGCCCGGGGCGATCGCGGCGGAGCCGCCGCGCATCACGACGAGGTTGTCGGTGCGGGAGCGGGTGAGGCCGCGCGAGACCAGCTTGGTCGCGTGCTGGGTCTCGTCCGGCTCCTTGCCTTCCTCGACGCCCTTGCCGAGCGCGTCGAAATTCGACTCGGTCGGATCGACATGGGCGAGGTCGAAGCGCGACATGTAGCTCACCGCGAGCTCGCGGAAGACGTAGTCAAGGATCGAGGTCGCGTACTTGATGCTGTCGTTGCCCTGCACAGGGCCCGCCGGCTCGAAGCGGGTGAAGGTGAAGGCGTCGACATATTCGTCGAGCGGCACGCCGTACTGGAGGCCCAGCGACACCGCGATGGCGAAGTTGTTGATGAAGGAGCGCAGAGCTGCGCCTTCCTTGTGCATGTCGATGAAGATCTCGCCGAGACGGCCGTCATCGTATTCGCCGGTGCGTAAGTACACCTTGTGGCCGCCGACGACCGCCTTCTGGGTGTAGCCCTTGCGGCGATCCGGCATCTTCTCGCGCTCGCGCATCACGATGATGCGCTCGACCAGTTTCTCGACGATCTTTTCCGAGACCTGGGCGGCACGCGCCGCCATCGGCTTCTCGTAGAGCGACTCGACCGCATCCTCCTCGTCCTCATCGTCGGCGATGAGCTGCGAGTTGAGCGGCTGGGAGAGCTTGGAGCCGTCGCGATAGAGCGCGTTGGCCTTCAGCGCGAGCTTCCACGACAGCATGTAGGCGGACTTGCAGTCCTCCACCGTGGCGTCGTTCGGCATGTTGATGGTCTTGGAGATCGCGCCCGAGATGAAGGGCTGGGCGGCCGCCATCATGCGGATGTGGCTCTCGACCGACAGATAGCGCTTGCCGATCTTGCCGCAGGGATTGGCGCAGTCGAACACCGAATAGTGCTCGGCCTTCAGGTGCGGAGCACCTTCCACCGTCATCGCGCCGCAGATGTGGACGTTGGCTGCCTCGATCTCGCGTTTTGTAAACCCGACCGCCTGGAGGAGGTCGAAGCCGGGGGCCGCGATTGCCTCGGCACCGATGCCGAGCTGATCGCGGATGAAATCTTCGCCAAAGGTCCACTTGTTGAAGGCGAACTTGATGTCGAAGGCGGTCGGCAGGGCCTTTTCGACCTTGGCGATGGCTTCATCGGTAAAGCCCTTGGCCTTCAGCGTCGAGGCGTTGATAGCAGGCGCGTTGGAGAGCGAGCCGTGGCCGACGGCGTAGGCCTCGATCTCAGCGATATCAGCTTCGCGATAGCCGAGCGCGCGCAGCGCCGCGGGGACCGCGCGGTTGATGATCTTGAAGTAGCCGCCGCCGGCGAGCTTCTTGAATTTCACCAGCGCGAAGTCGGGTTCGATGCCGGTGGTGTCGCAATCCATGACGAGGCCGATCGTGCCGGTCGGCGCGATCACCGTGGTCTGGGCGTTGCGATAGCCGTGCTTCTCGCCGAGCTCGAGCGCCGCATCCCAGGCGGCCTGCGCGTGGCTGACGAGGTCAGCCTGCGGGCAGGACACGAGATCCATCGGCACCGGGTTGACCGAGAGCGCCTCGTAGCCGTTGGACTGGCCGTGGGCGGCGCGGCGGTGGTTGCGGATGACGCGCAGCATGTGCGCGGCGTTCTTCTTGTAACCGGGGAATGTGCCGAGCTCGGCCGCCATCTCCGCCGAGGTCTTGTAGGTGATGCCGGTCATCACAGCGGTGAGGGCGCCGCAGAGCGCGCGGCCTTCCTTCGAGTCATAAGACAGACCCATGGTCATCAGGAGGCCGCCGATGTTGGCGTAGCCGAGGCCGAGCGTGCGGAACTCGTAGGAGAGCTCGGCGATCGCGCGCGACGGGAACTGCGCCATCATCACGGAGATTTCGAGCACGATGGTCCAGAGCTGGCAGAGGTGCTCGTAGCCCTTCACGTCGAACTGCTTGGTCTCGGTGTTGTAGAAGGTCAGCAGGTTGGCGGAGGCGAGGTTGCACGCGGTGTCGTCCAGGAACATGTATTCCGAGCACGGATTGGACGCGCGGATGTCGCCGGACGCCTTGCAGGTGTGCCAGTCGTTCATGGTGGTGTTGAAGTGCAGGCCGGGATCTGCCGACGCCCAGGCGGCGTAGCCGATCTTTTCCCAGAGGTCGCGCGCCTTCAGCGTCTTCGTCACCTTCTTGGAGGTGCGCGCGTTCAGGTTCCAGTCGCCATCCGTTTCCACGGCGCGGAGGAAGTCGTCCTTCAGCGAGACCGAGTTGTTGGAGTTCTGGCCCGACACCGTGAGATAGGCCTCCGAATCCCAGTCGGTGTCATAGACGTCGAACTGGATGTCCTTGTAGCCCTGCTTGGCGAACTGCATCACGCGCTTGATGTAGTTGTCAGGCACGAGGCTGCGGCGCGCGAGCTTGATCTCGCGGCGGAGGGCCGGGTTCTTCTCGGGGTCGAAGCAATCGTCGCCCGAGCCTTCGCAGTTCACGCAGGCCTTCAGCACTGCCTTGAGGTGCTTCTGGTTGATCTTGGATCCGGTGACGAGAGCTGCGACCTTCTGCTCCTCCTTCACCTTCCAGTCGATATAGGTCTCGATGTCGGGGTGATCGACGTCGACGACGACCATCTTGGCGGCGCGGCGCGTGGTGCCGCCCGATTTGATCGCGCCCGCCGCGCGGTCGCCGATCTTGAGGAAGCTCATCAGGCCGGACGAGCGGCCGCCGCCGGAGAGCTTTTCGCCTTCGCCGCGCAGGCGCGAGAAGTTGGAGCCGGTGCCGGAGCCGTACTTGAACAGGCGGGCCTCGCGGACCCAGAGGTCCATGATGCCGCCCTCGTTGACGAGGTCGTCACCGACGCCCTGGATGAAGCAGGCGTGCGGCTGCGGGTGCTCGTAGGCCGACTTGGACTTGGTCAGCTTGCCGGTGAAGGGGTCGACGTAATAATGGCCCTGGCCGGGGCCGTCGATGCCATAGGCCCAGTGAAGACCGGTGTTGAACCATTGCGGCGAGTTCGGCGCGACCATCTGCATGGCGAGCATGTAGCGGATCTCGTCATAGAAGGTCTGGGCGTCCTCGTCGGAGGAGAAGTAGTTGCCCTTCCAGCCCCAATAGGTCCAGCAGCCGGCGAGGCGATCGAACACCTGCTTGGCCGAGAGCTCGCTGACGAAGCGCTCTTTCTCAGGGAGAGCGGCGAGGGCCTCGGTGTCGGGCACGGAGCGCCACAGGAAGGAGGGGACGGACTCCTCCTCGACCTTCTTCAGGCGCGCGGCGACGCCGGCCTTGCGGAAATACTTCTGGGCGAGCACGTCGGAAGCGACCTGCGACCACTCGGTCGGGACCTCGACGCCATCAAGTTTGAACACGACCGAGCCGTCGGGATTCCGGATCTCCGACGTGGTCTGCCGGAATTCGATTCCCGCGTAGGGTGACTGTCCCGAAGTGGTGTGGCGCCGCTCAATCCGCATGGTCTTGCCCCGTCCTTTTATGTGCCGGACTGCCTCCGCAAGGCGCCCGGATCGCTATTTCAGTTCGCGATTCCTCCAAGGGCCTCATCGGCCCAAAGGCTTCGCAGTTCAGCCGGTGGATCCGGCCCAGTTTCTCCCGGCGCGATGGCTTGGTGCGAGCACCTTGCATCCGCCGGCATGTCCACACCCATCCGCCCCCAAGGGGATGTGCGCGACATGCGTTCAACGCCCCACACGCTACTTCAACCAATGCCATCCGAGCCTGTTGCCGGCCCGTTCTGGCGCCCGAAGGTCTGCATTTCGAGGGCAGACAAGCCCTCATCCGCGGCCTTTGGCTGGCTTGGCGGAGTGACGATTTGCGAGACCCTTTGGGGGAGTGCCGGCGGGACGCAAACTCACTCGCGCCGAACGGACCGAAAGCTAGGACTCTCCGTTGCGCCCGTCAAGAACTAGTGCGAGTTCCTGAATCAAATACTAAATATGGTGGATTGCGGGGGATAACAGGGGGCAAGCCCGCGCCTGTTGTTGAGCCAAGTATCAGTGAGTCCTCAGGGATTCCCAACCAAAAAAATTTGCATGCCGTGACGATACGGTCCCTTCACCCCACTGTTCACAGGGCAGGTATATTTTTCGGGACCGGGGTTGCCTCAGCGGGACTCACGTAGGGCTACGGAAGGTGAGGGCAGGCATGCCCGCCGGGGTGGTGGCGGGGGCCCCGAATCCGGGCCAAGCTGCCCCGAAATTGCCGGATACCCACATGCTTGATTCGACTCGCCGGGATGCGCGACCGCGCATCGCCCCGGCCGGCCTGATGTTCCTCGCCATCACCTCGATCGGCTGGGGCTTCAACTGGCCGGTGACGAAGTTCCTGCTGTCCGAGCTGCCGCCGCTGACGCTGCGCGGGGTGACCGGCGTGGTCGGCGCGGTGCTGCTCGCCGCCCTCGCGCTGATCCGCCGGCAGAGCCTCAAGGTGGGGCCGGGGATCTGGCCGCGGCTCCTGACCGCCGCCGTCCTCAACGTCACCGGCTGGATGGTGCTGATGGGCCTGGCGCTGCTCTGGCTGCCGGCCAGCGAGGCGGCGCTGATCGCCTACACGATGCCGGTCTGGGCCTCGCTGATCGCCTGGCCGGTGCTGGGCGAGCGGCCGACCGTGCTGCGCACGCTGGGCTTGGTGATGGCCTTCGTCGGCCTGGCCTCGATCATGGGCGGTAACGGCTTTGCCGCGAGCGTGGAGAAATTGCCGGGCATCATCATGGCGCTGGCCGGCGCGCTCGGCTTCGCCATCGGCACGGTGTTTTCGAAGAAGTACCCGATCCATCTGCCGCCGATCACGGCCGCGGCATGGCAGATCGGGATCGGCTGCCTGCCGATCTCGATCATCGGCCTCCTGGTCGAGACCACGCATCTTTCGCTGGTGACGCCGGTCGGCTGGTGGCTGCTGGTCTATTCCACCGTGGTGCAGTTCTGCATCGCCTATGTCAGCTGGTTCGCCGCACTGGCGCGCCTGCCGGCGTCAGTGGCCGCGATCGGCACTATGGCGGTGCCTGTCATTGGCGTGGTGGCCTCCGCGCTGGCGCTGCACGAGCCGCTCGGGCCGGGCCAGATCGCCGCGCTGATCTTCACGCTCGCAGCCGTGGTGCTGGCGACGCGCTAGCTCGAGAACCGGGCATTACCATGCGTAGCGGATCGCGCCCTTGCCGGCATAGCTTTGCGTGACATTCGAGAACTCGCCCTCGAACGTCGCGGCGGCGGACCAGTCGTTGGTCCACTGCCATTCGGCCGAGGCTGTGGTCAGCGCGGAGTCGGGCGCCTGCGCCGCACCGTTGACGACGAAGCTTGCGCCCGGCAGCGACTGGAAGGTCGGAGCAATCGAACGATCCGGATTGAAATCATGCGCCCATGCAAGGCGGCCGCGCAGCGTGACGATGCCGTTCTGCATGGCGAATGATTTGTCGGTGCGAATGCCGAGCTCGCTGCGCGTGTCGGTCACGCTCTTGGCGGCATAGGTCTGTGCAAACAACAGCGAACCGGCGACGACGCTTTCGGCATAGGCCGGCAGGTCGAATGTGGTGAATTGCCCTGCGGCGTAAGGGGTGATGCCGAGACCGCCCAGCGTCGGCATGACGAAGCGGTAGCCACTCTCCACGCGACCCGAATACGCGTTCGCATTGAACTCGGCGCGCAGGTGGTCGATGCCGGCGACCGTGACGATGCGGTTGGTCGTGATGTCCTGCCAGCCATAAGCCAGCGCAGCAATGATGTAGGCCGCACCGATGTTATGGCGAACGAAGGCGCCGGCCTGGAACAGGTCGGAGCTGCCATAGCCGAGGCCGTTGACGTTGAAGCCGGTGCGGCCGCCCGCCAGCGCAAATCCCGCGAGCGTGTCCGGCGAGACCCGATAATCCGCACCGACCGCGATGCCGTAGATGCTGCTCGCGCTGTTGTTCGAGCCGATGATGGCGTTGCCGGCCGTGGTCTGCGACCCGCCGAAGCCGGCGGTCCACACGCTCCAGCGTTGTTCGAAGGTCGGAGCTGCCAGCGCCTTGGTGGACATCGCCGCATAAGCGTCCAGCTCGCCAACAGTTCGACCGCGTGCCGCGTAGGCCGAGCCGTCCTCGGCATACGCATTCGGCGGCCCGCCGGCGCTGACGGGACCTCTGCGACCGGAGATGAATGGATCCGTCATCACGCCGATGAACTGGTTCATCGCGTTGAACGTCGTCTGCTGGGAGCCGGTGGCGCTCTCGCCGGAGACCTGGGTCAAGCCGGCGGGACTGAGTCCGAAGAAGCCCATCGGAAGGCCGCCGTTATTGTTGAAGGCGTAGGTCAGCGCGTTGGCGACGTTCTGCTGGTTGACGTTGAGGCCGGTGTAATTGGTGAAGGCGGCCGTCAGGTTCAGATAGGCGTTGTTGGCGTCATAGCTCAGCGTATCGCTCGCGCCCGCTGGCAGTCCGACATTGGTGATGCCCGCGAACGTCGTGCCGCCACGTCCGCCGGCCGCGGTCAGGATCGTGTATGTCTTCGAGACATAGCTGCCGGGCAGGAAATTCGCGACCACGGTCGCACCCGTCAACGTCGCCGCGCCGGTGACATTGGCGGAGCTCGATGTCGATGGGTTGAGCGCAACGACGTAGAGCGCGCCCGATTGGAAGGCCAGATTGCCGACCACCATCGTTGACGTCCCGGGCGTGTTGACGGCTCCAGGCATGAACGTGCCACCGGCATTGATCGTCGTTGCGCCGATAGTGCCCGTGCCGCCAAGCGTGCCGCCGGCGTTCACGGTCATGGTCGAATTGGCCAGCGAGCCGTTCACCAGCAGCGTGCCGGCGGCGATCGACCACGGCAATGCAGCGCTATTGGTGCCGCTTTGCGTCCAGGTCGAAGCGCCCGTCTTCTCGAAGCTCGCGAAGCCCCGATACTGCGCGGCGGCGCCGATCAGCGAAACGTCGAAAGAAGCAGTGGGGTTGGTGTTGCCGCCGAACTGCAAGGTGCCGTTGCCTGTCTGATCGACGACGTTGCCGCTGAAGCTGTAGCCGGCCTGAAGCTGCAGCGTGTTGGTGCCGCCGGTGAAGGTGATGGCGCTGGCACGCGTGACGCCGTCGCCGGCGAGACCGCCGGAAATCGATCCGCTGTTGATGATGCCGAGATTGGCGCCGATGACGCCGGCGCCGCCTGCACCGACCGCGCCGGAGACCCCGGCGGTGACGGTGCTGCTGCCGGAGCTACCGCTCGCGCCGGCGCTGCCGCTCACGCCGGAGAAGCCGTTCGTCCCCGTGGTGCCGTTCGTGCCGCCGCTGGCGGCCAAGGCCCCGGCACCGCCGACGCCGCCGGAGCCGCCGACACCACCACTGCCGGCGCTGCCCGCGGTGCCGCCGAGGCCACCGCTGCCCGCGGCCCCGGCGATGCCGCCATTGCCGCCGGTGATCGTGCCGCGATTGATCAGCGTGCCGCCGTTGGAGAAGGCGGCGCCAACGCCGCCGGTGCCACCATAGCCGCCATTGCCGCCGCGGCTCGAGGCGCTGCCACCGTTGCCGGCATTGCCGCCGGCACCGCCAAATCCGCCGGTCCCGCCGTTGCCGCCATTGCCGCCATCGGTCGAGCCGACCACGTTGACGCCAGCGGTGCCGTTGCCGCCAGCGCCGCCAACGCCGCCGACACCGCCGTTGCCCGCATTGCCACCGGCGCCGCCGTTGCCGCCACTGCCTGCGGTGCCGCCGCGGCCGCCATCGCCGCCGGTGATGATGCCTTGATTGGTCAGCGTGCCACCGTTTGAAATGGTCGCGCCGGCGCCGCCGGCGCCGCCATGACCACCTACGCCGGCATTGCCGGCGCTTCCTCCGCTCCCGCCGTTGCCACCCATTCCGCCGGCGGCGCCGCTGCCGCCGCTGCCGCCAGCGACGGCCGGGAGAAGGGCACTCGCGCCAGCACCGCCGGTGCCCGCTGTGCCGGCGTCACTGCCGTTGCCCCCGGCGGCGCCGTTGCCGGCATTGCCGCCGGAGCCGCCAATCCCGCCGGTGCCACCAGCGATGCTGCCCGAAACTGCAACAGTCCCGCCGTTCGTGAGCTGGACGCCATCGCCGCCGCTGGATCCGCTGCCACCAATGCCGCCATTTCCGCCGGCGCCACCATTCCCGCCGTTGCCGCCAGCGCCACCAACCAGACCGTTGTTGCCATTGAGAAGGCCAGGGCCGGAGGACCCGTTGGCACCATTGTCGCCTGTGCCGCCGGCGCCGCCAATCCCGCTTGCGCCGCCATTGGCGCCGTTGCCGCCAGCGCCGCCATTGCCACCGGCGCCTCCCATGATCGTTTGGGAAATTGAGAGCGTGCCACCGCTCGTCACCTGCAGACCAACGCCACCGCCGGCACCATTGGCGCCATCGCCTGCGTTGGTGCTAGCGCTGCCGCCAGTGCCACCATTGCCGCCGCGCCCGCCGGCTGCACCGAGTCCGATGCTGGATCCAGCGTTGCCGCCGTTGCCGGCCATGCCGCCGGCGCCGCCTCCACCGCCAGCGCCGCCGCCGCCGCCGGTCCCTGCTGTGACGCTTTGCAAAATCGTCACGGTGCCGCCACCGGTGACCTGGATGCCATCGCCACCGCCGCCGCCGATCGCGCCATTGCCGCCGGCACCAATCCCGCTGTTGCCGCCGCTTCCACCGGTCCCGCCATCGAGCGCACCGAGAACATTGGCGCCGGAAGCGCCCGCACCACCGCTCCCGCCGTGACCCGCTGTACCGCCGCGTCCGCCGCTGCCGCCATCGCCGCCAGCGACCGTTTGCAGGATCGTCGTGGTGCCTCCGCTTGTGACCTGCACGGCGGCGCCGCCATTGCCGCCGCCGCCGGCGGCGCCCCCGCTGCCAAGGACGTCGCCACCGGTCCCGCCGGTCAGACCGGCGACGCCCAGGGAGAGAGCGCTGGCTCCATTGCCGCCATTGCCACCGGCGCCACCACGGCCACCGACCCCACCCGCGCCGCCGGTCACCGCTATCGAAAGCGTGGTGCCGCCGACGGTGACCTGCACGCCGGCGCCACCCGCACCACCGCCGCCACCGATGCCGCTGCTGCCCGTTCCCGCGCTGGCATCAAGGCCACCAATGACAGCAGAACCATCGGCGCCGCTCGCGCTGGCGCCGCCGTGACCGCCAGCGCCACCCGCTCCACCGGAGCCGGCACCGAGCGCACCTTCGCCGCCACCGCCGCCGCCACCGCCACTACCCGTAGTCAGAGCTGAGTTGCCGTTGCCGCCATTGCCGCCGCTGCCACCGACAACGTTGCCGCCGTCACCGCCAAGTCCGCCGTTGCCGCCTGAGGTCGCCGTGCCCCCGGAGCCTCCGGTGCCGCCTGCGGCAGCGCCGCCGCCGCCGCCCGCGCCTTGTCCGATCGCGTTGTCACCGCCATTTCCACCGCTAGGAGAGGCGCTGGTACCGGCCGTGCCACCGCCGCCGCCCGTGCCATTGCCACCGGCTCCGCCAGCGCCGCCGTCGGCGCGCGCCGACGTGATCGTCAGCGCCAGTGCGACAGCCGTGCTCGCCAACAATGTGGGGAGCCTGAAACGGCGCCGGGACGGACAAGAACCAATTCTCGATTCAATTATCAATTGTATTACCGGCAGCCCTGGCACCGACCCGCAGGCCATTCCGAGGTGAAATCCTCAGAAACAGACCGCAACATATTCGCTCGCCGAAGCGGCTCAACGAGAATGGTCTTGCCTGCCAGGAATACCGTTTGATTTCGGTCGCCTGTCACCCGGAAACAACATCGACACCCGCTGCGAGACCGCGGATGACGTCAGTGAGCATTCGTAATTCAGTGCGGTTCTCAGCCGAGCGCACACACAATCCGCGCGCTTTCGAAGCCGAGAGAAAATGCTCTAGCCCGCGGTCATCCCGCCGCCGTTCAGCGCCTTCCTGATCATCTCGGCGAGCTGGTTGCGGCGGTAGGGTTTTGTCAGCAGCAGCACGCCGTCGTCGAGCTTGCCGTGATGGACGATGGCGTTGTCGGTGTAGCCGGAGGTGTAGAGCACCCTCACGCCCGGCCGTCGCTTGGCCACCGCTTCGGCGAGCTCGCGACCGCTCATGCCGCCGGGGATCACGACGTCGGTGAACAGGAGGTCGAAGTCCTGGCCGGCCTCGATCATGTCCAGCGCGGCGCGGCTGTCGGGCGCGGCGACCGTGTCGTAGCCGAGGCTCTGCAGCTGCGCGGTGACGAAGTTGCGCACCAGCGTGTCGTCCTCGACCACGAAAATGGTCTCGGCGCCGCCTTCGGCCTGCGGCGCCAGGGGGGCCGCCGCATCCGTCATGCCGTCGCCCGGCGGCAGGTAGAGCTTGATCGTGGTGCCGTGGCCTTCCTCGCTGTAGATCTTGATGTGGCCGCCGGACTGCTTGACGAAGCCGTAGACCATGGAGAGGCCGAGGCCCGAGCCCTTGCCGACCTCCTTGGTCGTGAAGAACGGCTCGAACGCCTTCTGCTGGATGTCCGCCGACATGCCGGTGCCGGTGTCGCTGACCGCGAGCATCACGTAGGGGCCGGGCTGCACCTCCGCGTGGGCCTGCGCATAGGCCTCGTCGAGCACGACGTGGTGGGTCTCGAGCAGCAGCTTGCCGCCGTTCGGCATGGCGTCGCGGGCGTTGATCGCCATGTTGAGCACGGCATTGGTGAGGCGGGACGGATCGATGTGCGCGGTCATCGGTCCCTGTTCCAGCACGGTCTCGATCTGGATCTGCTCGCCGAGGGTGGGGCGCAGTAGCTTGGCGATATCGGCGATCGCGCCGTTGATCTCGACATTGCGCGGCTGGAGCGGCTGCCGTCGTGCAAAGGCGAGCAGATGCTGGATCAGCTCGGCGCAGCGCTCGGCGGCATCGTCGATCAGCCGTGCCACGCGCTGGAGCTCGGGCTGCTGCTTCAGGCTCGCCACCAGCGTCTCGGTATTGCCGGAGATCACGGTGAGCATGTTGTTGAAGTCGTGCGCGACGCCGCCGGTCAGCTTGCCGATCGCATCCAGCTTCTGCGACTGGTGCAGCTGCCGCTCGGTTTCGCGCGAAGTGGTCGCATCGTGATAGACCAGCACGGCGCCCGAGACGTTGCCTTGTCCGTCGCGCATTGGCCGGCCGCTGATCATCAGATGGCGGGGATCGTTGCCGCTGTGCGGGCGGACGATCATCTCCAGGTTCTCGAAGTGCTCGCCGCGCAGCACGCGCGTCGACGGCAGCTCGTCCGCCCTGAGCGGCGTGACGCCGTCGCCGTGAAACACGTCGGACAGGGCGCGCAGATTGCGCAGGCTCATGCCGGCGCGATGCAGCAAGATGCGCTCCGCGGCCGGATTGGACAGAAGGACAGTGCCCTCGGCGTCGATCACCAGCACAGCCTCGGCCATGCTGTGGAATGTGCTCTGGAGCACGTTGACCGACAGCCGCAGCTCGTCATGCGCGTTGACGAGATGCTCGGTGCGCTCGGCGACGGCGGCCTCGAGTTGCTCTTTCGCCGCCGTGGTCTCCAGCAGCGTGCTCTTCAGCGCGACCGTGGTGCGCTGGCTCTCGCGCATCAGCATTGCGACCAGCAGCAGGATCACCAGCGCGCCGATCACGTCGATGCCGAGCAGGACGATGCCGGTACGGCGGGAACTCTGGGCGCGGGCGGCGAGCAATCGCTCTTCCTCCGCGCTCAGATGATCGAGATTGTCCATCACCGTGTCCATCAGGCCGCGGCCCTCGGCCTTGCCCTGGAGCGCGGCAACACCGGCCTGGTCGTTCTCGGCGCGCAGGCGCATCACCTCTGCGGCGATCTCGACCCGGCGCAGCGCCAGCGGCTCGGTGCCCTCGATGAGCTCGACCTGATCGGGATTGTCACGCAGGCTGCGCTTGAGGTCGGCGAGCGCCGGCGCGATCTGGGCGTGTACCGCCTGAAACTCGTCGCTGAAGCTCGGGTTGCGATAGATTTCGTAGCCGCGCGCGGCGCTCTCTGCGCGCCGCATCAGCACGCGCAGATCGGAGATCTTCTTCTGCGTCTCGATGGTGTGATTGACCCAGGCGGCATCGAACCGCGACTTGACGTCGAGTCCGATCGAGGCGGCGGTGATGATCAGGAGGATTGCAAGTCCAGCACCGAGAATGACGCGCTGCGTTGGGATCAAGGGACTTCTTTCTTGTCCTTCGGCTGCGTGGCCTCGCCGAGGCATTCCCGGATCGTGGTCAGGAGCGCGTCCGGCGTGAACGGCTTGCGCAGGCAGCGTGTCGCGCCCAGTTCCAGTGCCATGCGAAGGAAATCGGGGGAGGGCGAGGCAGACGAGGCGAAGGCGTAGCCGGACATCGCGATCAGAGGGATCGCCGGCGCGCGCTCGTGAAAGATGCGGATGGATTCGAAGCCGCGCATGTGCGGCATGAAGATGTCGACCAGCATCACGTCAAACGTCTGCGCTTCGAGCGCAGCCAGGCCCGTTTCGCCGCCGTCAGCCATCGTGACATCGAAGCCCTGACGTTGGAGCAGAACCTCGATGGTCGCGCCGACCATCTGATCGTCATCTACCACGAGGATACGCGGCATGACATTTCCCAGTAGATCGAAGTCCCAACATTCATCGGTGATATAGGCGAATCGCGGGACGGGTCAATTTGGGATTGGATCATTGTAGATATGCACGGTGCGGTGAATAGAGGTCCCTCGCGCTCGGGTGCATAGATTCTCGCGCGCGATGCGCGGGCTGCGCGCGAAACAGGCGATGAGCGCGCGACAAACGAAAGAGGCGCCGCACCGATGCGACGCCTCTTCCTTCAAGCGTTGTCGATCTGCTTACGGGCAGGGATGACGCTGGCCGTCATACCCAAGATACGTGCCCGAGCCCGGATCGTAGGACCTGTAGCGCTGCGCGCAATAAGCCGACGAGTCGCCACCGCCGTCCGGCACCACCGCGACCGACGGCTCGTCATAGTAGCTGTCGTCACCATAGTAGTAGGGATCGTTGTCGTACCCGCCACCGTAATAGGCGTAGGAGCCGAGGCCGCCGATGGCCGCACCCGCGGCGACGCCGGGCCAGAATCCACCGCGACGATGCCAGCCGCCGCCGTGCCAGTTGCCGCCGCCGCCACGCCAGTTGTTACCCGCGACTGCGAGGGGACGGCCGCCGCCACCACTAAAGCCTGGTCCTGCGGTCGGACGCATGGCTACGCCGGCGCTCGGGCGCATGGCCGCGCCGCCCGCGAAATTGCCGCCGCCGCCACCCATCCGCGCGCCGCCAAAGCTGCCGCCGCCCATGCGGGCGCCGCCACCACCAAAGTGAGCGCCGCCACCGCCACCGCCAAAATGAGCGCCGCCGCCACCGCCGCCGTGGCCGCCACGGCCCTGGGCGAAGCTCGGCGTCGCCAACGGAAGAACCAACGCGATTGCTGCCGCGGCGCTCAAAACTCTCAGACTGTTCATTTTCAAACTCCTTTTCCCGGAAGCAAACCTCTTGAAAGGCCTGCGGTTCCAGGGTTCACGCGGCTGTGCGCGTGTGACGGGGAGATTTTCACGCGGCCGCTGTACCCGGCATGAACGGATCGCGTCCGATTTGCGGCTCTGTCTGCGACGGAGCACACATTTGCGTGGGGCACGGCCGCCCCCGCCGAACTGGACATTTTGCCGCCCGGATGGCATCAGGGCCTCACGAAGCAGGGCCCTAGCCGTATGAAACAATTCTTCCTCAAGTTCTTCACCTGGTGGAGTGGCCAGACCTTTGGCACCCAGCTCTGGACCAAGCGGTACGGCGAACTGGTCGGCCAGGACGAGCAGGGAAACCGCTATTATCGGACCCGCGGCGGCGCGATCGATCCGACGCTCGGATTCGAGCGACGCTGGGTCATCTATAACGGTTACGCCGAGGCAAGCCGCATTCCGACGGGTTGGCACGGATGGATGCATCACGTCGTCGATGTGCCGCCGACTGAAGAGAACTACCAACCGCGCGAGTGGCAAAAGCCGCACCAGCCGAACCCCACCGGTACGCCCAACGCCTATCGGCCCTCCGGCTCGACGCTTGCCAGCGGCAAGCGTCCCAAGGCGACCGGCGACTATCAGCCCTGGACGCCTGGCTAGCTTCTCCGTCCGAATCCTTGCCGTAGGGGTGGATGCACCAGCATCCGCCTCATTCTGCTGTGGACAACGGGAACAGCGGGGACAGCGCTTGCGCGGGCGTTGCGGCTACGTGGGCGATGCGGCTCAATGGTCCCATCTTACGGAGATGGGAGACCATCGCGTTCGGTTCGGGCAACAGTTCGCGACTGTCCCGAGATGCAGCGGCCGCCGACCAGGACTCGATCGGGAGATAGGCCCCCGGTCTGGAAGTTCGAAATCGCCCGATGGAATGTGCAGCCGCCGTAAGACAGGAAAGGCCGCTTGGGAAACCGAGCGGCCTTTTTCTTTGATCTGTTGCTCTGCTCGCTTCTCAGAGATGGAGCGTCGGTGAGTTGCCGACTGGCATCATCTCATAGGGCGGCTTCCAGCCCGGCAGTTCGGCGACACGCCGGCGCCAGGCATTAATCGCCGGGAAAGTCGCGGCAAGATCAAAGCCCGTCTCCTCGGTCGGATAGTACAGATAGCCCAACATTGAGAAATCGACGATCGTCGGCCGATCGCCTAGCATGAAGCTGCGGTGGGAGAGGTGTCTGTCGACGATCGAGAAGGCGCTGTCGGTCCGCGCGCGCAAGTAAGCGAGCACAGCGGGATGGGCGGGCTCCGGCATGAAGCAGCGCTGAAACCGGTGCTGGGCGAAGTTCGCGGTGAACTTGTGATTGTCGAACAGCAGCCAGCGCGTGGCTTCGAACGTCTCCTCGGGCGTCGGACCGAACACGCCGTGGGTCTCGGCGAGCCACAGCAGGATCGCACCGGACTGGCTCATGTGCCGGCCATCGACCTCGAGGACAGGGACTTCGCCCATGACATTGGTGGCGGCCCGCCAGTCAGGCGTGCGGGTCTCGCCGCCGGCGAAGTCGAGGCCGACCGGCTCCCAGTCGAGCCTGGCGCAGTTGAGGAATAGCGCGACCTTGAACGAATTGCCCGAAGCCCCGATGCAATGCAGCCGGTATCGCGCCATGGTCAGATTCTCCTGTGCGCACGCGACCGTGGGTGTTGGGCGCGATCCGGATTGTCGCGACAGGCTCCTGACAGCGTCATGTCAGCAGTGCGGTGCTGAAGAAGCGGCGCGCTCCGTGAGACAGAAGGCCGCTTGGGAAGCCGGAAGCTTTTTTCTGTTGGGGATTTGTGTTGGTGTCTCGTGCCCGGACGCAGCGCAGCACGAAGTGGTGCGCTGCTGATCCGCGGCCCATTTCTCTCAGCAATCCGTGTGGTGTGGGTCCCGGCTCTGCGGCGCAGCGTTGCACGCTGCACCGCGTCCGGGACATGAGAGCTACATCACCCGCTCAGCCGCGCGCTTGACCGCCTCGAGGCGGCGGGCCTGGTTTGCGGCGCCGCGCTCTCTCAGCAAGGCCAGCACTTCGGCTGGCGCAGTGTCGGGCGAGCCGGACGTGAACGGCGGGGCGGGGTTGTATTCGATCTGGAGCTGGATCGCTTCCGCCGTGGTGCGGTCGACCAGGATCGACACCAGCGTCAGCGCGAAATCGATCCCGGCGGTGACGCCGCCGCCGGTGACGCGGTTGCGGTCGTTGCAGACGCGCGTCTTGGTCGGCGTGGCGCCGAACTGGCCGAGCATCTCCATCGCGCTCCAATGCGTGGCGGCGCGGTAGCCCTTGAGCAGGCCGGCCGCGCCGAGCGCAAGCGCCCCCGTGCAGACCGAGGTGACGTATTTGGCGCCTTCGGCCTGTCTGCGCAGGAAATCCAGCACTTCTTCGTCATTGAGCAGGTCGTTGGTGCCGGCGCCGCCGGGCACGCAAATGACGTCGAGCTGCGGACAGTCGGCGAACGTCGTGGTCGGCGTCAGCGTCAGCACGGAGTCGCTCGGCACCGGCTCGATGCGCTTCCAGATCAGATGCAGTTTTGCGCCGGGCACGTTGGCAAACACCTGCAGGGGACCGGTGAAATCGAGCTGGGTGACGCGCGGAAACACCAAAAGACCGATCTGGAGCGGTGACGACATGGGCAGGTCCTCCAAAGATGAGCTTGACGGACGCAGCCTCTCATGATGCCCTTCCGTCCAAAATGGCGTAATTCCCTCACTTTCGGACATGACCATGATCGGCATCCTGATCTTCCCCGATTTCCAGTTGCTCGATGCGGCGGGCCCGATCTCGGTGTTCGAGATCGCGGCGCGCGCCACCGGCAAGCTACCTGCGATCCGCGTACTGGCACTGAACGCTGGGCCCGTGCGCAGCTCGTCCGGCGTGGAAATGATGGCGCGCGACTTCAAGTCGGCGAACGCGATCACCACACTGGTCATCGCGGGTGGCGCAGGCGTGACGGAGGCCGCACGCTGCGAGGTTACGCGCGCCTTCGTGCAGCGGCTGGCGCGGCGCGGCGTGCGGGTCGCCAGCGTCTGCTCGGGCGCCTATGTGCTGGCCGAGGCGGGCCTGCTCGATGGGCGCCGCGCCACCACGCATTGGGGCCGCACACGGGATTTCGTCGCGCGCTATCCCAAGGTGAAGTTCGAGCCGGACCAGATCTTCACGCATGACGGCAATGTGTGGACGTCGGCGGGCATCACCGCGGGTATCGACCTCGCGCTCGCGATGGTCACCGAGGACCATGGCGAGGAGATCGCGCAACAGGCCGCCCGCCAGCTCGTGCTGTATCATCGCCGCAGCGGCGGCCAGTCGCAGTTTTCATCGCTCTTGGAGTTGAAGACACCGAACGGCCGGTTCGGCGCGCTGCTGTCCTGGGCGCGCGAGAACCTCGATGCCCGGCTGACGGTCGAAGATCTCGCCGATCGTGCCGGCATGAGCGCACGGCATTTTGCCCGCGCCTTTGCCGCGGAGACCGGCACGACGCCGTCGAAAGCGATCGAGCGCTTGCGGATCGAGGTCGCGCGCGAGCGCGTCCAGTCCTCGCGCGAGGCGATCGAGCTCGTCGCGGAGGCGACCGGATTTGGCGACCCCGAGCGCATGCGGCGCGCCTTCATCCGCGCCTTCGGCCAGCCGCCCCAGGCGCTGCGGCGCGCGGCGCGGGCGAGTTAGGGAATCTCACCTGGCACTCGAGCGTGGAGGCGAAGATGACCGGGATGGAGTACAGCAACGAGAACGCAAAACGGCTCCAGAGACTTTATCTCACGGGGGACGTGACCGCCCAGCGCGCGGAGACAATTCGGCAGCTCAATCTTTCTGCCGGCGAGAGCGTTCTCGATATTGGATGTGGTCCCGGCTATCTCTGCGAAAGCATGGCGCAGATCGTTGGGCCTGATGGTGCTGTCGTCGGTATCGATGTGTCGACCGACCTGATTGCGGTCTGCAACCGGCAGAAGGCTTCCGCCTGGATTTCATATGCGATCGGCAACGCCACGGAATTGCGTCAATCCGATGCGTCGTTCGATGTCGTCGTGTGCACGCAGGTTGCCGAGTACGTGCCTGATGTCGACCGCGTCCTCGCAGAGACATTTCGCGTGCTCAAGCCGGGCGGCCGCACGATTTTCGTCGCAACGGATTGGGACGCAGTGGTGTGGCATTCCGAAAGCCCGGAACGTATGGCCGCGGTGATGAAATCATGGGAAGCGCACTGCGCTCACCCGCGTCTCCCAAGGTCGATGGCCCACAGATTGGTGAATGCACGACTTCACCTGGACGGAGCGTCGGTCTTTCCAATCCTGAATTTGCAGTACGATGACGATAGCTACAGCAAGGGGCTGGCCCAGGGCATTCGGGACTTCGTCGCCCGCAGGCACGACGTTTCAGCCGATGATCTCGAAACATGGCACAGTGAGTTCGAGCGTCTCGGCCGGGCGGGACAATACTTCTTCAGCACCAACCGCTATCTCTTCAGGGCCTCAAAGCCGGCTGCGACTGCGTCCTAGGTCGCCTCGCCCGCGGCTGCCGTACCGGCGCCATCCGCGCGGGCCACCAGGCGGCGCGCGATCGGCGTCAGCATGTAGGGCGCAAGATGGATCGGAAACTGCGTCATCGCGAAATAGAGCCAGGTGGTGGGCGGCAGCGCGCCGGCGGTCGCGGCCAGCATCAGGCCCAGATTGCGCTGTGACACCATCAGCCCGAGCGCCAGCGCGCGCTCATAGCCGATGCGGCGGAACAGCAGCGTGGTGACGGCGAGTAGCGTGAAATAGATCGCAAAGGACAGAGCCGCCAGGCCGATCGTGAAGAGCGGCTGGGCCACGAGGTCGCTCACGACATCGCCCATGATCGCGGCTGCGAAGATCAAGAGGATGATAATGTTGAAGCCGTCGATCGGCTTCTTGTGACGCTGGATCGCGTCAGCGCCGAAGACCCATCGGATCAAGGTTGCAGCCAGCAGCGATGCCGCGAGAATGCCGAGCAGCTTCAGGCCGAGCGCCGGCGGCGAGATGGTGAGCATGTCGCCGAGGAAGAGGCCCGCGAACAGCGAGGCCGTGAACGGCACCAGCGCGGTCGAGGTCACCAGCGTGACCAGCACGAGCGTGGCATCGAGGCCCATCAGCGCGGCAAGCGCCGGAGAAGCCATCATCGGCGAGGCCATGCTCTGGAGCATCAGCGCCAGCGCAAGGCCGGGCGAGCGGGCCGTGAGCCCCGTCGCATGGGCGACCAGCCCGACGATCAGCGGCACGCCGATCGTGGTCCAGGCGGTGGCGGTCGCGACCAGCGCCGGCCGGCGCAGATGGCCAACGAGCGCGGCCAGATCGACCCGCATGAAGGAGATGCAGAGAAGCCCGAAGATCGCCTCGGTGACGTAGGGCCGCAGCAGCATCCCGAGCGGCGGCACCGCGGCCGCAATGAACACCACGGCGGCCACCGCACGGGTGCCCTGGCTGCCGAGCCATGTCAGCGCGCGCAGGGGGAGAGCGAAGAGAGTTTGGAGAATGGGTGGCATCCGGGACGGCGGCGTCAGCCCAATCCTTTCAGCCACGCGCCGATCTCGCTGACGGCGAGGTTGGCCTGCTGCAGCAATTTGCCCATCGTGAAGAAGCCGTGGAATTGGCCGGGATAGTGCTTGTACGTGACGGGCACGCCGGCCTGCCTGAGGCGCTCGGCATAGTCGTGGCCTTCGTCGCGCAGGGGATCGGCGCCGGCGGTCAGCACATAGGCCGGCGGCAGCCCGGCGAGGCTTTTCGCGCGTGCCGGCGAGGCGCGCCAGTCGTGGACGTCGGCGGTGCCGTTGAGATAATGATCGCGGAACCAGCGGATCACCGAATGGGTCAGCAGCACGCTGGTCTCGGGCTCGCTGTGGGAGCCGTGCGTCATGGCGAAATCGGTCGCGGGGTAGATCAGGACCTGGCTCGCGATCTTCGGACCATCGCCGTCGCGTGCGGTGAGCGCAACCACGGCGGCGAGATTGCCGCCGGCGCTGTCGCCGCCGATCGAAAGGCGCGAGGCATCGATGCCGAGCTCGCGCGCATTCGCGGCAATCCATTTTGTGGCGGCGATCGCGTCATCGGCGGCGGCGGGAAATTTGTGCTCGGGCGCGAGGCGGTAATCGACCGAGATCACGATCAGCGCGCCCTCGACGGCTAGCTGGCGGCAGACGACGTCGTGGGAGTCGAGATCGCCGATCACCCAGCCGCCGCCATGGAAGAACACCAGCGCCGGCGACAGGCCGTTCTGAAGGCGCGGCTGCCTCGGCACGTAGATGCGGCCGGGGATTTCGCCGTGCGGCGCCGGGATCGCCAGCGCGGCGACGCGCGCCAGTTCCGGCGGCTCGGGGTTGGTGGCGAAGCGGGCCTGCCCGTAATAGGCGCGGGCTTCCGGTGCCGTCAGCGTCTCGTAGGCGGGGCGGCCGGCCTCCTGGAAGGCCTTGTAGACGGCGGCGGCATCGGGATCGAGCACGACGGGCATGGGAGCGACCTTGGGCTTTCTGTTATCGTTGGACGTCGTTTCCGGGGGCGCTGCCCGCCTCGGCCCCGGGGAGGGGCCGGTGAACTATCCCATCCGGCCGCCGGTCTGGCCAGCGGGCGGCGGGCAGGGCAGGGATGCCGCCCTTCCCCCGCCGTATTCGCCGTGTTAACCGGGTGGCCTGCGAGCGGCGGTATCCCGTGTAGAATGTCCAGCAAGCCCGATTCGCTGTTGAAGCCGCGCGAGAAGATGGTTCGAACCTTTACCTTTACAAGACTTGCCCTGCCAGGTCTTGCGGCGCTTCTGGCCGCCACCGCATTGACGGTTGCGACGCCCGCGCAGGCGCAGATCGGCACGATCTTCTCCGACCCGCCACCGCGGCCACCGGGGGCGATTCCGCGTGGCCAGCCGCAGCCTCAGATCCCCGATGACGACGACGAGGAAGTCCCCGCGCTGCCGCCGCAAGGCCGCGTGCTGCCGTCGCGCCCGATGGCGCCGCCGCAGGGACGGCAAGGTAACGTGATGCCGGGGCCGGTCGAGAGCCAGCCCCTGGCGCCGCCGCCGGGCTCAACCGTCGCTCCGCCGAACCAGCCGCCGTCGGTGGCGGTCGCTCCGCCCAATGCGCCGGGAGCCCCGGGTGCGCCCGGTCAGCGCCAGCCCCAGCAGAAGGGCGGGCCGGGCGGCACTGTCCCGCAGACCCCGGCGAGCCTCCAGCCGGGCGACGAGGTCGTGACCGAGCCGCCGGCCCAGAAGATCGTGAACAAGAAGGCGACCTTCTCCGGCCTCGACAAGATCACCGGGCGCATCATCAATTTCGACGAGGACATCGGCGAGACCGTCCAGTTCGGCGCGCTGCGGGTCAAGACCGACGCCTGCTATACGCGGCCGGCGACGGAAGCCACCAATACCGACGCCTTCGTCGAGGTCGACGAGATCACCTTGCAGGGCGAGGTGAAGCGCATCTTCTCGGGCTGGATGTATGCGGCGAGCCCCGGCCTGCACGGCGTCGAGCATCCGATCTACGACATCTGGCTCACCGACTGCAAAGAGCCGCAGCAGACCATTGCGACCGCGGCGCCCGATCCGGCCGCGGCAAAGCCGCCGGCTCCGCCGCCCGCGCAGAAGAAGGCGGCACCACCCAAGCAGGCCGTGCAGCAGCGTCCGCCGCAGCCCTTGCCGCCGATCCAGCAGCAGCAGCCGGCGCCGCCACCTCCGCCGCCGCCGGAGCAGCGGCCGGGCCTGTTCGGTATTCCCGGGTTCGGGCGCTAGGCCCCATCACCGATCATGGCCGCGAGGCGACGATCTCGAGCGCGCGTGCGCCCGGGATCGCGTCACCGGCCGACAGCCTCAGGAAATCACCGGGGTCACCGGCGAGGGCCTTGTCGAGCAGTGCGGTGTAGCGCCGACGCGAAATCTCGACCGCGCCAAAACTCTTCAAATGCTCGGTGACGTACTGCGTGTCGAGCAGCTCGAAGCCGCCATGGATCAGCCGCGCGACCAGGTGCACCAGCGCGACCTTCGAGGCATCGCGCGCGGTGTGAAACATGCTCTCGCCGAAGAAGGCGCGGCCCAGGCTGACGCCGTAGAGCCCGCCGACCAGGTCGTCGCCCCGCCAGGCCTCGACGCTGTGGCAATGGCCGAGCTCGTAGAGGCCGCCATAGAGGTCGCGAATCCGCTTGTTGATCCAGGTGTCCTCGCGCCCCGCCTGCGGCGCGGCGCAGCCGGCGATCGTTGCCTTGAACGAGGTGTTGACGGTGACGCGAAAGGCGTCCGAACGGACGGTGCGCGCGAGCCGTGAGGCCACGCGAAATCCCGCGAGCGGGATGACGCCGCGCAATTCCGGCTCGACCCAGAACAGGGTCGGATCGTCGGCGCTCTCGGCCATCGGAAAGATGCCGCAGGCATAGGCGCGCAACAGCACGGCCGGCGTGATTTCAGACGAAGCGGAGTCGCGCGAAGTCATGGCGCAACAATAGCAGGATCGTGGAGGTGTTGCGAAGGGGGCGAGGGTCAGCCTGCGGCGGCGTTGTTGGTCTTGTCGGGGGCTGCGGGCGTGCGGCGGAACCTCAGCATGACGCGAGTTCCGGAATGGTCGGGGTCGCGCTCGACGGTGGCGTCGAGCTTGGTGGCCATCGCCGCGACGATGCGCTGGCCCATGCCGGTCGAACGTGGATCCGCCTTGACCTTGTCGCCGACGCCGTCGTCGCTAATCGCCAGCAACAGATCCTCGCCCTGCGAGGTCAGCTCGACGTGGATGGGGCCGGCGCCGTCGGGATAGGCGTATTTCACCGCGTTCATCACCAGCTCGTTGACGATGATGCCGACGGCGACGGCGCGGTCCGGATCGATCTCGATCGGCTCGGCCTTCACCGTCAGCCGTGACATCCGGTTGCCTTCGGCCGAGCGCCTGAGATCCTCGAGCAGCGAATCCAGATACTGGTTCAGCACCACGCTCTTCAGGTCCTGCGAGGTGTAGAGCCGGCGGTGCACCTGCGCGACCGCGGCGACGCGGCCCATCGCGTTGGTCAGCGCCGCCTTGACCTCTTCCTGGCCTGCGGAGTTCGCCTGGAGATGCAGCAGCGAGGCGATGATCTGGAGCGAGTTGCCGACGCGGTGATTGACCTCGCGCAGCAGCAGCTCGCGTTCGGCGGCGAGCGCGGCGTAGCGGTCGCGAGATGCATGGATCTCCGCTTCGGCTTCCTCGCGCGCCTTCTGCAATTCGGCCTGGCGCAGCGCGCCTTCGGCGGCGACGTGGAGCAGGGGGATGAAGTCGCCCTTGACGTCCTTGACGAGATAATCGGCCGCGCCCGCCTTCAGCGCGGTGACCGCGATGCTGGAATCCTGCGACGCGGTGACGAACACCACGGGCGGCGCATCAGGGATCGCCATGATCTGCTCGAGCGTCTCCAGCCCGTCGAGGCCGGGCATGTACTGGTCGAGCGCCACGACGTCGATGCAGCGGTCGGCGCTGTTTTGCGTCCCCGCGCGGCGGATGCGCTCCAGGCCTTCCTCGCCGCTCGCGGCATGAATGACCTTGTAGCCGCGCCGCGTCAGGCCGCGATCGACCAGGCGGGCCAAGGCCGCGTCGTCGTCGATGTAGAGCAGTGTTGGCGTGTGCTGGTTCATGAGGCGGCGGGCGGGACCTGGATGACCGAGAAGAACAGGCCGAGCTGCCGGATGGCATTGGCGAAATTCTCGTAGTTCACGGGCTTGGTGATGTAGACGTTGCAGCCGAGCTCATAGCAACGCTTGATTTCCTGGGAATCGTCAGTGGTGGTCAGCACCACCACGGGCGAGGCCTTCAGATATTTGTTCTCCTTGATCTGCTTCAGGATGTCGATCCCGGTCATGTCGGGGAGGTTGAGATCGAGCAGGATCAGGAGCGCATTGCCCTTCTGCACGAGCCCGGTGCCGTCGGCGCCGAACAGGTGCTTCATCGCGTCCGTGCCGTTGGCGAAGGGGATGATCTCGTTGTTGACGCCGGATCGGCGAATGTTTCGCTCGATCAGCCGGGCGTGGCCCTCGTCGTCCTCGATCATGATGATGGTGACGGGTTGAGTCATTGGTCGGCGTTCCGGTTGCTTGCGTTCCAGGTGATAGGCAGCGTGATGGTGAAGGTGCTGCCCGTATTCAGTTCCGATGATACCGACATGGTACCGCCGAGGCGGCGCACAAGTGCACGCACATGCGCGAGACCGATACCCTGACCAGGCTTGTCCTGGGTTCCCGCCCGGCGAAACAGGTCGAAAATCCGCTGGTGATCTTTCGGATCGATCCCGCGGCCGTTATCGCTGATCTCGAAGATAGCGTAGCCAAGCTTGGTGCGCCCGCGGATTCTGATCTCGCCGGGGGCGCCGGCCTTGAGGTATTTGATGGCGTTGTCGATCAGATTGGAGAAGATCTGCTCCAGCGCAAGGCGGTCGCTGACGAGATCCGGCAGCGGCGCGACATGGATCTCGGCCTGCGCTTCGGCGGACTGATGCGCCAGCGTCGAGACGATGGCTTCGATCAACTCGCGGGTGTCGATCTTCTCGGGCACGAATTCGCGCCGGCCCTCGCGGGTGAGGTTGAGGATCGCCGAGATCAGGCGGTCCATCTTGGCGATCGACGACTTGATGAAGCCGAGCGCTTCGGAAAAATCCGCCGAAAGCTCCTTGTCGGGGCCCTCGAGCGTGACCTCGCCGTCAGCTAGCGGCGGGCCATCGGCCGGGACATGGGTGAGGCCGCCAATACGGCGGAAAATGTCGCCGCCAAGCTCTTCGAGTTCGCTGGTGAAACCCATGATGTTGACGAGTGGCGAGCGGAGATCGTGGCTGACGATATAGGCAAAGCGCTGAATCTCGTTGTTGGCCTCGCGCAGGTCTGCCGTGCGTTCGTCGACGACGGTCTCGAGGTTGGCGTAGGCGTCGCGCAGGCGCGCCTCGGCCTCGTCGCGGGCCCGCACCGAGCGCCGCACCAGCCAGATCGAGATCAGGGTCAGCAGCACCACGAGGCCCGAACCGATGCCGGTCATCGAGGCCGCCAGCGTCTGGCTGCGGTCGGAATTGACCGATCGGAGCCGGAACAGGCGCTCCTCCTCCTGGATCATGGAGACCGCGACTTTGCTGATCTCGGCCGTGGTGTCGGTGGAGGCGGCCTCGCGGACCTGCGCTATGGCCTTGTCGGGCCGATTCTGGCCGATGAAGTCGAGCTCCTGCTTGAATTGCCCCAGCCGGATTTCGATGGCCGCGCTCAGCTTCTCGATATTGCCGCGTTGCGCCGGATTATCGCCGGTCAGGCGCGTGAGCTTGTCGAGGGCAGGTATGATCGCTGCCACGGCTTTGTCATGGTCGGCCTTGAAATCCGCTCCTTGCGTCAGGAGATAGCCGCGGGCGGCGCTCTCGGCACGCCGGATTTCCAGCAGCAGGGCGTTGATCTGGTTCTCCGCCTCGATGGTGTGAACCACCCATTTGCTGTCGTCTCTGGCCTTGTTGACCAGGTAGACGGAGCCCGCGCTGATCACGGTCAACACCAGAAGGCCCGCCGAGAAGAGCAGGATCTGCCACATGGAGCGCCGTCGTTGCGCATCAGTCGTCACGACGGTCTCGCTTTGTCACGTCAATGGAAGTCAAAACGCCCCCTCGGGAACTGTCCCCGCCGTCCAGAACGCGTTGGGGGCCAAAGGGTTCCACGGGGAGCGAGGATTACCCCGCGGCCGGTTCCTTCCCGGCGAGGTACTGTTCCAGCCAGTGGATGTGATAGTCGCCGTCGATGATCGAGGGCTGGCGCACCAGGTCGCGGAACAACGGCAACGTCGTCTCGATGCCCTCGACCACCATCTCGTCCAGCGCCCGGCGCAGCCGCATCAGGCATTCGCTGCGGGTCTTGCCGTGCACGATCAGCTTGCCGACGAGGGAGTCGTAATAGGGCGGAATGGTGTAGCCCTGATAGACCGCGGAATCGATCCGCACACCGAGCCCGCCGGGCGGGTGATATTGCGTGATGCGGCCCGGCGAGGGACGGAAGGTCTGTGGATTCTCGGCGTTGATGCGGCACTCGATGGCATGGCCGATGATCTGAATCTCGCTTTGCTTGGCCGGCAGATCACCGCCGGCAGCGATGCGGATCTGCTCCAGCACGAGGTCGATGTCGGTGATGCTCTCGGTGACGGGATGCTCGACCTGGATGCGGGTGTTCATCTCGATGAAGTAGAACTCGCCGTCCTCGAACAGGAATTCGATGGTGCCGACGCCGAGATATTTCATCTCGCGCATCGCCTTGGCGCAGGTTTCGCCGATCTTGGCGCGTGCAGCGGCGGCAAGGACGGGCGAGGGACCTTCCTCCCAGACCTTCTGGTGGCGGCGCTGCAGCGAGCAGTCGCGCTCGCCGAGATGGATCGCGCCGCCGCGGCCGTCACCGAGGATCTGGATTTCGATGTGGCGCGGCTTCTGGAGGTATTTTTCGAGATAGACGGACGCGTCACCGAAAGCGGATTTGGCCTCGTTGGCCGCCGTCGACAGCGCCACCTGGAGGTCGGCCTCGCTCTGCGCGACCTTCATGCCGCGGCCACCGCCGCCGGCTGCCGCCTTCACCAGCACGGGGAAGCCGATCTTCTTCGCGATCGCCATCGCGTCGTCCTCGGGGCCGACCCCACCATCGGAACCGGGCACCACGGGGATACCGAGCCGCTTGGCGGTCTTCTTGGCCTCGATCTTGTCGCCCATCAGGCGGATGTGCTCGGCCTTGGGGCCGATGAAATGCAGATTGTGCTCGGAAAGGATCTCGGCGAAGCGCGCGTTCTCGGAGAGGAAGCCGTAGCCGGGATGCACGGCATCCGCGCCGGTGATCTCGCAGGCCGCGAGCAGCGCGGGGACGTTGAGATAGCTGTCCTTGGACGGCGGCGGCCCGATGCAAACGCTCTCGTCCGACAGGCGCACATGCATGGCGTCGGCGTCGGCGGTGGAGTGCACGGCCACGGTCGCGATGCCGAGCTCCTTGCAGGCGCGCAGGATGCGAAGGGCGATCTCGCCGCGATTGGCTATGAGGATCTTGTCGAACATGGTGCCTCATGGGGCGAATGGGGAATAGCGAATGGCGAATAGGGAAGAGTAACTATTCGCTACTCGCTATTCGCCACTCCCTCACTCAATGATGACGAGCGGCTCGCCGTACTCGACCGGCTGGCCGTCTTCGACCAGGATCTGCGTCACCGTGCCGGCGCGCGGCGAGGGGATCTGGTTCATGGTCTTCATGGCTTCGATGATCAGCAGCGTCTGGCCGACCGAAACCTTGCTGCCGACCTCGATGAACGGCTTGGCGCCGGGCTCCGGCGCCCAGTAGGCGGTGCCCACCATCGGCGAGGTCACCGCGCCCGGATGCTTCGACAGGTCGGCCGCGGCGGGTGCGGCGGCAGCTGCGGCCGCCGGCAGGACGGCGGGAGCGGCCGCCATCTGCATCGGCATGGTCGCGGCAACGCTGATGTTGCGGGCGACGCGCAGGCGAAGGCCGGCCCGTTCGATCTCGATCTCGGTGAGGCTGGTCTCATCGAGCAGGAGTGCAAGCTCGCGGACGAGCGCGGAATCCTCGCTGGAAAACTTTACGGCTGCTTTGTCGTCTGGCTGGCGCGCCATGTTCTGATCCGAATGTTCTGTGTGAAGAGGGAGCGTCAGGCTTTGGACTTGATGCCGAGCTTGGCGGCAAGGCCCTGGATCGCGAGGCGGTAGCCCTCGATGCCGAAACCGCAGAGCGAGGCGAAGGCCGCGCGCGCGGTGTAGGAATGGTGACGGAAGCTCTCGCGGGCGTGGATGTTGGTCACGTGCACTTCGACGGTCGGGATCTGCACCGCGAGCAGCGCATCGTGCAGCGCGATCGAGGTGTGCGAATAGCCGCCGGCATTGATGATGATGCCCTTCATCTTGCGGGCGTGCGCCTCGTGGACGAAGTCGATCAGCTCGCCTTCGCGGTTGGACTGCCGGCAGTCGGCCTTGAGGCCGTACGCCGCCGCCGTCTCCCGGCACAGCGTTTCGACGTCGGCCAGCGTCGCATGGCCATACTTCTCGGGCTCGCGCGTCCCCAACATGTTGAGGTTCGGCCCGTTGAGAACGAGGATCGTGTCGGTTGCTGGTTCGGCCATTCCAATCCCGCAAGAGGTGCTTCGGCGTGGCGGGGGTTATAGGTAACAAAGCGCCCTAGGGGAAGCCTTGAAGGACCTCCCAGGGGGCTTCAAACAGCTCATCCGGGGTGCAAAAACCTGTGCGGAAGTTACGGAAATTGCTTGTTAACCAGTTCTAATCGTGGCTGCCGGGCGGGACAGGCAGGGGAGGCCGCCCAATCGGCCAAAAGCCCCTGCCGATCTCTCGGCAAGGGCTCATTGGGCCGTCAGTCAGGCGGCTTAGCCTTCGATGATGTACACGATCTCGCGCGTCTGCGGACGGACGATGATGTACTGTCCGCGGACGTAGATCACGTCATAGCCGCGCCACTCCGGATAGATTTCCACGATCCGGGGCGGAAGGGGATGGAAGCGAACGGACGCCGGGATCGCGGCGCCGACCGAGATGTTGAAGTTGACGTTGGTGGTCTCTTCGATCTTGGTCGACTTGATCGCCGTCGAGATCTCGGTCCGCTTCTCGGCAGGCGGTGCAGCAGCGGTCGCAGGCGCGGTGCCGGTCGTGGTCTGAGACTTGGTGTCGGCAGCCTTGCCGTCCGCGCCCTTGGTCTGGGCGTTCATGTTGCCGCTCTTGGTGTCAGTCTCGGTGCTCTTGGACTTGTCCATTTGGGACTTGTCCATCGTGCTCTTCGACTTGTCCTGTGTGGCCTTGTCCTGTGCACCCTGGGCGTGCTCGCCCTTCGCCGCGCCGGCCTTCTCGTCAGCCGCGTTCTTGTTCATCGTGCCGGACTTTTCCATCCCGCCTGACTTTTCCATAGCGCCGGATTTCTCCGTCGCGCCGGACGACTTCTCCTCGGCTGCTCCGCCGGGCTTCATGGCGCCGCCAGCCTGGCCGACGGTGCCCTTCTCGGGAGCGGATTCCTTGCCCATCGCGCCACGTTCAGCCGCGCCGCCGGCGGGCTGCGAATGTTGCGTCGGCTGCGCACCGGCGCCACCACCGCTGTCGCGGTTCATGGTGCCCTGTGCGTTCGCCAGTCCGGTGCCTGCGACGAGCGCGAGCGCGGCGACCGAGATCATAAAGCGGTTAGACATCGAGTTCTCCTCACGTGTGTTCTTTGCGTCATTGCCCGCGCCGACAACGAAAGGAGGTATCAGGAGTTCCGGAACATCTAGGGTTCCGCGGCATTTGTTTGTTGAACGCCAGATGAATGCGCGCGCCGGATTCGCGCCAGTATTCGGCCAACGAAAAAGGCCGGCTTTTCAGCCGGCCTCCTTGCATGCGTGAATTCTGAAACGCGCGATCAGCAGCTCGCCTTGTCAGCAGGTCGCTTTGCCGCAGCGGGCAACGCCGATCTTTTCCTTCAGGCTGTCGAGGCCGACGGCGCCGATCACGATCTGCTTTCCGATCACGTAGCTCGGCGTGCCGTTCATGCCCATCGCTTCGGCGAGCTTGAAATTCTCCTCGATGGTGGCGCGCACCTCGGGGCTGCCGATGTCCTTCTCGATCTTGGCGGTGTCGAGGCCGGCTTCCTTGGCCGCCTGAAGCGCGCGCGCCTTGTCGGCGGCGCCGCGGCCGCCGAGCAGCTTCTGGTGGAAGTCGAGATACTTCTTGCCCGAGGGATCCTGCATGCGCACGGCGACGGCGACCTGCGCCGCTTCGACCGAGCCCTGGCTCAGCACCGGAAACTCCTTCAGCACGACCTTCAGCTTCGGATCGGCCTTCATGAGGTCGAGCATGTCGCCCATCGCGCGCTTGCAGTAGCCGCAATTGTAATCGAAGAACTCGACGAAGGTGACGTCGCCGTCCTTGTTGCCGAGCACGACCTGGCGCGGCGAGTTGAAGATCGCATCGGAGTTCTGCGCGATGCTGGCTTCGTGCTTCTGCGTTTCGGCCGCGGCCTGGCGCTTGGTGAGCTCGGTCATCGCTTCCTCGAGCACCTCGGGATGGGTGACGAGATAGTTCTTGATGATCGCCTCGATATCGGTGCGCTGGGCATCCGAGAAGCTGTCGGCCGACGCGGGCGCGGCTGCGCCGAACAGGGCGAGCGCGAACAGCGCGGGAGCAAGCAGGCGCAGCGAAGGCATAGGCAAATCCTCTTATCGAAAGCTGGTTTCGGAAAACGTCCCGGCGGACTTAAGCTCGGTGTCGTGACGTCGTGGTGTCAGGCGTCGTCTTGGTCGCGTTAGTTGCGCGGCGGCTTGGCCGCCACGATGTCGTCGGCCTTGACCCATCCGGGCGTGCCGACGGCGAAACGGGTTTTCGCGCGCGTGGCGAGCTCGCGGGCGGTCTTGTTGTCGCCGCGCAGATAAGCGGCCTGCGCCGACGCCAGATCCGCCTCGGCATAGTCGCCCTTCCGGCCATAGGCCATCGCGAGCTGCATATAGCCGAGCGCAGCCTCCGGTTCCCGTGCCACCGCGGCCCGGAGAATCCGAACGGCATCATCGGTGTAGGCCTTATTATCCGATCCAACCAGAGCCTGCCCAAGTAACATCTCGATGAGGGGGGCGTTGTTGGACAGCTGCACCGCCTTGCGCAGGGCAGGGATCGCCTCGGCCGGCTTGCCGCCCTCCAGCAGGGCCTGGCCGCGCACCTCGTAGAAATACGGGTTGTTCGGCTGGACCTGGATCAGCGCGTCGATCTGGGCCAGGGCACTGCGCAAATCGCCATGCAGATAGGTGCTGATGGCGCGGGCATAGCGCGCCGGCATGCTGTCGTTGGTCTGGGGGTAGCGGCGGTAGACCGTCTCCGGCCGCTCCATGAAGGCGGAAATCTTGGCGCGCACCATGTCGTGGCGGAGTTGGAGCGCGGGATCGTCCTTCTTGTCCCAATAGGGGCTGGAACTGGCGAATTCCTGAAGCGATGCGACGCGCTCGGCGGGCATCGGATGCGACTGGAGATAGGGATCGGTGCCGCGGGCCGCGAACAGGCTCTCGCTGGTGAAGCGCTTGAAGGTCTCGTACATGCCCTTCGGCGACTGCTGGGTCGCGGTCAGGAATTTCACGCCGGCGCGATCGGCGTTCTCCTCCTGCTGGCGCTGATAGGACAGCAGCGTGCGGCGGATCATCTCCTGCGGTCCGGCGATGGCGGCAGCACCGGCATTGGCGAGCCCGTTGTTGCCGGCGCTGTTGCTGCCGCGGGTGCTGCCCACGGCAATCGCGCCGGCCCCGAGCAGCATGGCGATGATCATCTGGGTCTGGGCGTTGGCGAGCTGTTCGCGCAGCTTGGACAGATGGCCGCCGGCCAGATGTCCGGTCTCGTGCGCGAGCACGCCGATGATCTGGTTCGGCGTCTCCGACTGGAGGATCGCGCCGTAATTGACGAAGATGCGGCGGCCGTCCGCGACGAACGCGTTGAACGAGCCCTCGTTGATGATCACCATCTGGATGTTCTGCTTTTCCAGACCGGCAACGCGCAGGATCGGGCGCGTGTATTCGCGCAGCAGCTGCTCGGTCTCGGTGTCGCGCAGGATCGGCGGCCCCTTGGCCTGCGCATGCGCGGCCGGCATCGGCAACAGCGCGATCGCCGCGGCAGTGACGAGGGCGGTGAGGGAGGAGGCCTTCTTGCGCAATGCGATCTGGAGCAACATCAGGCGGGCTTGGTCAACAAGGGGCTTGGTCAAACGGTCTTGATCAAGCAGTTTCGTGAATGGTTTTTGGCGATTGGCGGCGGACCGGATACGAGATATGCCCTTATGAGCCGTACAATGCGGCCAGTCTGGGGCGCAAGCGCCCCGTTTCCGGGACCGAACCGACCGGTTCGCCAGCGAATAGCAGAATTCGATGCACGATGCGACATTGAGGAACCGGGTGGGGCAGTGGCTCGAGCCCTCCCGCCGCAGCGATGTTCCCCCGTTCATGGTGATGGACGTGATGGCCGCCGCGGCCCGAATCGAGGCGGCAGGCGGCCATGTCATCCACATGGAGGTCGGCCAGCCCGCAACCGGCGCCCCGAAGACCGCGATCGCGGCCGCCCACGCGGCGCTCGAGGCCGGGCGGATCGATTACACCTCCGCGCTCGGCATCCCCTCATTGCGCGAACGCATCGCGCGCCACTATCGCGATGCCTATGGCTGTGATGTCAGCCCCGAGCGGATCGTGGTGACGACAGGCTCCTCCGGCGGCTTCATCCTGGCCTTCCTGTCGATGTTCGCGCCCGGCGACCGCGTCGCCGTGACGGTGCCGGGTTATCCGCCCTACCGTCACATCCTCACCGCGCTCGGTTGCGAGCCGGTGCTGATCGAGACCACCAATGACACGCGCCATGCTCTGACCGGCGAGGCGCTGCTGGCGGAGCATCGCAAGGCGCCGCTGAAAGGCGTGCTGGTCGGCAGCCCGGCCAATCCGACCGGGACGATGATGTCCCGCGAGGCGCTCGCCGGCCTGATCGCTGCGGCGGAAGACGCCGGCATCCGCTTCATCTCCGACGAGATCTATCACGGGCTCGACTACGCGTTTCCGGCGGCGACGGCGGCGGCGCTGTCGCAGCACGCACTCGTGATCAACTCGTTCTCGAAATATTTTTGCATGACCGGCTGGCGCGTCGGCTGGATGGTCGTGCCCGAGATCCTGGTGCGGCCGATCGAGCGGCTGCAGCAGAACCTCTCGATCTCGGTGCCGTCATTGTCGCAAATCGCGGCCGAGGCGGCCTTCGACGGTGCGGCCGAGATGGAGGAGATCAAGCACGGCTATCAGGAAAACCGGCGCATCCTGATCGAGGGATTGCCCAAGGCGGGCCTCAGCAAGTTCCTGCCTGCCGATGGCGCCTTCTATCTCTATGCCGACGTCTCGGACTTCACTTCGGACAGTTTCGAGTTCGCCAAGCAGATGCTGGAGCAGGCGCATGTTGCGGCCACGCCGGGTCTCGATTTCGATCCCATCCATGGTCGTTCGTTCATACGGCTCTCCTATGCGCGTTCGGCAGCGGAGATGCGCGAGGCAGTTGACCGGATCGCTCACTGGCTTAAATAGCCGCCAGTTTTGGACAGCCTTCTGGAGTGCCCCTTGTCTGACCGTTCCGTTCCGACCGCCGCTACGCATTCTCCTCTCGCCGCATTGATGTGGCCGACCCGCCCGGGCGAAGCCGTCGGCGCACTGCGCGCCGTCGTGCTGATCGCGCTCGGCACCGCCTTGATGGCGCTATCAGCCAAGGTGAATCTGCCGCTGCCTTACGTGCCCATGACCCTGCAGACGCTGGTCGTGCTGATGATCGGCGCCGCCTATGGCTGGCGCCTTGGCAGCGCAACCATGATCGCCTACCTCGCCGAAGGCGCGATGGGGCTGCCGGTGTTCGCCGGTCCGGTCGGTGGAATTGCACCGCTGCTCGGCCCGACTGCCGGCTATCTGTATGGCTTCGTGCTGGCTGCCTTCATCACCGGCTGGCTGGCCGAGCGCGGTTGGGATCGCAACGTCGTGCTGCTGTTTGGAGCAATGGCGCTCGCCCATGTCGTGATTTTCATCGCCGGCTTCGGCTGGTTGGCCTACGGCATCGGCCTTGGCGCAACCAAGGCCTGGGCGGTCGGCGTCGCGCCGTTCATTGCGGCATCGGTGGTCAAGAACGCGCTCGGCGCCGCGCTGATGCCGGCGGCCCGCCGGATCGTCGATCGACGCGGGTAAAGCGCACCATTCTGAGCAGTTCCGATTGACAGAGCCGGCCAAGTTGATCTTGGCTGGCTCTGAGTTTGAGGGGGAGTGAAACAATGACGACGACAACGATGGCGGGGGCGCCGGTCGCGCCGGCCGCCGCCAAGCCGTGGTACAAAGTTCTCTACGTCCAGGTGCTGATCGCCATCGTGCTCGGCGCCTTGGTCGGCTGGCTCTGGCCGTCGCTCGCCACCAACGAGTGGATCAAGGCGATGGGCGACGGCTTCATCAAGCTGATCAAGATGGTGATTGCGCCGATCATCTTCTGCACCGTGGTCTCCGGCATCGCGCATATCCAGGACGCCAAGAAGGTCGGCCGCATCGGCGTCAAGGCGCTGGTCTATTTCGAGGTCGTCTCGACCTTCGCGCTGGTGATCGGACTCATCATCGGCAACCTGGTGAAGCCGGGTGCGGGCTTCGGCAGCGCCGCCGCCAACGCGCAGGCCGTCGCCAACTACGCCAAGCAGGCCGAGGGTCAGAGGTCGGTCGACTTCATCCTGCACATCATCCCCGACACCGTGGTCGGCGCTTTCGCGCAAGGCGAGATCCTGCAGGTGCTGCTGTTCTCGGTGCTGTTCGGCTTCGCCATCATGGGCCTCGGCGAGCGCGGCCACACCATCCGCAGCTTCATCGATGACGCCGCGCATGCGGTGTTCGGAGTCATCTCCATCGTGATGCGCGCGGCGCCGATCGGCGCGTTCGGCGCGATGGCCTACACCATCGGCAAGTTCGGCACCGGGGCGATCCTCAACCTGGTCGGCCTGATCGCGACGTTCTACGTCACCGCGGCGCTGTTCGTGTTCGTCGTGCTCGGAACCATCGCGCGCCTCGCCGGCTTCTCCATCTTCAAGTTCCTCGCCTACATCAAGGACGAGCTGTTGATCGTGCTCGGCACCTCGTCCTCGGAAAGCGCGCTGCCTTCCTTGATGGAGAAACTCGAGCGCCTCGGCTGCTCGAAGTCGGTGGTCGGCCTCGTGGTGCCCACGGGCTATTCGTTCAATCTCGACGGCACCAACATCTACATGACCCTGGCGACGCTGTTCATCGCGCAGGCGCTCGGCTTCGATCTCACCTTCGGCCAGCAACTCACCATCCTGGTGGTGGCGATGCTGACCTCGAAGGGTGCCTCCGGCATCACCGGCGCGGGCTTCATCACGCTGGCAGCGACGCTCGCCGTGGTCGATCCGCGCCTCGTGCCGGGCATGGCGATCGTGCTCGGCATCGACAAGTTCATGAGCGAGTGCCGCGCGCTGACCAACCTCTGTGGCAACGGCGTGGCCTGCGTGATCGTCGCCTGGTGGGAGGGTGAGCTCGACCGCGACAAGCTCAACGCCAACCTCGCCAGACAGATCGATCCGACCGACATGGAGACGGCCGTCACGACGGACTGATCTGCCGGTGGCGGCGCCGCGCGCCGTCAGGTCTTGAAGTAATAGGGCTGGTCGAGATCCTCGATCAGCCCTTTTTCTTTGGGCGCCCAGCCGAGCAAAGCGCGCGTCTTGGCGCTCGAGGTCGGAACGTCGATGCCGGCGAACTGTGCGAACCAGCCGAAATGCGTCGCCGCTTCCCCAGGCGATTTGGACACGACGGGGACGCCGAGCCTTCGGCCGATCACCTCGGCAATCGCCTTGAACGGCAGGCCTTCCTCGGCGATCGCATGATAGCGCCGCGCGGTTGTGCCTTGCTCCAGCGCGAGACGATAGACGCGCGCGGCATCGAGGCGGTGCGCGGCCGGCCAACGGTTTTCGCCTTCGCCGATATAGGCGGCGGCGCCTTTCTCCCGCGCGATCGCGATCAGGCGCGGAACGAAGCCGTGGTCGCCCTCGCCATGGGTCGTGGGTGGCAACCGCACGATGCCGGTGCGGACGCCGCGCTCTGCGAGCTCTTCGGCAGTGGCTTCCGAGACGCGCGGAAAGTGGCGGGCCGCTGAATCGTCTTCGGTCGCGAGCCGTCCGGGCGCCAGCAGCGCCACACCGGAGGTGACGATGAGAGGGCGGTCCGAGCCTTTGAGCTCCTCACCGAGCGCCAGGATCGCGCGGCGGTCGAGCTCGCAATTGTCGGCGAATTTCGAGAAGTCGTGGTTGAAGCCGAGATGCAGGACACCGTCCGAAGCGGCGGCGCCGCTGCGTAAGGACGCATGATCCTCCAGCGCCCCACGATGGACCTCCGCGCCCATCACGGTGAGCGCTGCGGCGCCGGCATCGGAGCGGGCGAGGCCGAGCACGCGATGGCCGGCGGCCATCAGGTCTCGAACGACGGCAGAGCCGACGAAGCCGGTGGCACCGGTAACGAAAACACGCATGCGAAATCTCCTGGGTTGGTGGAGAGAACCATCTGCGCTAGAGTTATCCGGGTAAAGTAGTGACGTTATCAGGGTATAAAAGCTAACAGGATGAGCGAGAGCGCTGCTGCCGAGAACTTGCTTGGGGCCTATCTGAAGGACCGTCGCACCCGGCTCGATCCAGCCGCGTTCGGCTTCTCCGGCAGCCGCAGGCGCACGCCGGGTCTGCGCCGGGAGGAAGTGGCCCAGCGTGCCAACATCAGCTCGACCTGGTACACTTGGCTGGAGCAGGGCCGCGGCGGGGCGCCATCGGCCGACGTGCTCGACCGGATTGCGCGCGCGTTGATGCTGACCGATGTCGAGCGCGAGCACCTGTTCCTGATCGGCCTCGGCCGCCCACCCGAGGTGCGCTACCAGGCGAGCGAAGGCGTCTCGCCGCGGCTGCAACGCGTGCTCGATGCGCTCTCATTCAGCCCGGCGCTGGTACGCACCGCGACCTGGGACGTCGTCGCCTGGAATCGCGCCGCAAGCGTCGTGCTGACCGACTACGGCGCGATCCCGCCGGGACAGCGCAACATCCTGCGCTTCATCTTCTGCGATCCGCGCGTGCGCGCCGCGCAATATGACTGGGACAGTGTGGCGCGCTTCGTGGTGGCCGCATTCAGGGCAGACGCGGCGCGGGCGGGCGCCGTCTCGCATGTCGCCGATTTCGTCGACGAGCTCTGCCGGACCAGTCCGGAATTCGCGGCGCTCTGGCGCGACAATGACGTGCGCCATCATGGCGACGGCACCAAGCGGCTGCGGCATCCCGTTCACGGCACGATGTCGTTCGAATATTCGAGCTTCAATGTCGAGGGCCGCTCCGATCTCAGCATGATCGTCTACAATCCGGCGACGCCTGAAGATGCCGACCGCATCAGGAAGCTGCTGGCCGAGCGCGCCGACTGCTAGAACCGCTCGGGCCGGTACGGGGCCGGATCGATCGCCGGCGTCTCGCCGCTCATCATCTCGGCGAGCAGGCGGCCGGTCGCGGGCCCAAGGGTAAAGCCCTGGTGGCCGTGGCCGAAATTCATCCAGAGACCCGGGTGACGCGGAGCTCGCCCGAGCACCGGCAGCATGTCGGGCGTGCAAGGGCGGGTGCCGAACCACGGATCCGGCTCGACGCGCTTGCCGAGATCGATCAGCTCTCGCGCCGAAGCTTCGGCACTGGCGAGCTGCACGGGCGTGGCGAGCGCGTCCATGCCCGTCAATTCCGCGCCCGTGGTGATGCGGATGCCCTTCGCCATCGGACCCATGGCGTAGCCACCGGCCTTGTCGACCAGCGGCAGATCGAGTGATGCGCCGCCGCTGTAATGCATGTGATAACCGCGCTTGCGCACCAGCGGAATGCGATAGCCGAATTTGTGCAGGAGGTTGGGCGACCAGGGCCCGAGCGTCACGACGGCGGCCGCAGCGTCGATGGCTCCCTGGTCCGTGTCGACCGACCAGCCGGTCGCGGTCTGCCGCAGGGTCTGGGCATCGCCGAGCACGATGGTGCCGCCGAGGCGCTCGAATAGCTCGGCATAGGCCGTGACCAGTGCACCGGGATCGGACACGGTCCAGGTGTCGAGCCAATGGATCGCACCGGGCAGGTCGTCGCGCAGGATCGGTTCGGCCTTGGCGAGCTCGGCTCCCGAGAGCGCGCGAAACCTGACGCCGAATTCGCGCTGGTCGTCTTCCGCCGACTTGACGGCGAGATCGAACGAAGCCGCGTCGCGATGCAGATGCCGATAGCCCGCGCGGCGGATCAGATTGTCGGCATGGGCTTCGCGAATGAGGATGTCGTGCTCCGCCGTCGCGTAGGCGATCAGCCGCGCCCAGGCGTCGATCGCCTCGCGATGCCGCTTCGGCGCCGAATGCCACCAGTAGCGGAGCAGGGGCTCGATATGGAGATGAAGCGACGACAGGCTGTAGCGCACGTCGTTGGTGCGGCCGGTCGCGATCTTCAGGAGCGAAGCGAGGTCGCGCGGCATCGGATAGGGACGCACGGCTTCGGCCTGGATCATTCCGGCATTGCCGTAGCTGGTCTCGCGGCCCGGCTCCCTGCGGTCGACGAGCGTGACCGACCAGCCGCGCCGCCGGAGGTGTAGCGCCGCGCTCACGCCGATCATGCCGCCGCCGAGAACAATCGCGCTTTGCATTGGCAGAACTCTCCTGTCAGACCGGTTGCGGGGCGAGCCTCGGCTGGGCTGTGTTGATGGTGGCGGCGACCACGACGGACAACGCCGTCATCGCCACGAGGAAGCCGAAGGCGGCATCGAACGAACCGGTTCCGGTCACGATGAAGCCGATGGCGACGGGGGCGATGAATCCCGCGCTCTGGCCGCCGAGATTGACCATGCCGATCCCGGATCCGATCTGGTCGTCGCGGAGCAGTTTGGTCGGAAGTGCAACCACTGAAGCCAGCACGAAGGATTTGAAGAAATAGACCAGCGACTGGAAGACGATCAGCATCGTGATCGTCTCCGCCTTGTACATGGCGTAGAGGAAGATGCCGGTCAACGCGGAGCTGCCGATCAGCAGGTATTTTTCACGCTCGGCGAAGAACGTCGTCATCACCCAGCCGCCGCTCGCGGTCGCGATCGTCGCCATCACGAACGGGATCGGCGCCACCACGCCGACGGTCTTGAGGTCGAGCCCGCGCTGCTGGAGCAGATAGACGGCATCCAGGAATCCAGGCCCTTGTTGACGCAGCTGAGCCCGAACCACACCACCATCAGCTGCCACAGCAGCGGATTCTTCATCAGCTCGCGCATCGGCGCACGGCTTTCGGCCTTGTCGGCTGTACCTGTACCGGCCTCGCCCGGGCGTCCCAGATACGGGACGCAGACGAAATAGACGACCGCGAAGACGATGCCGGCAATGCCGATCGCGTTGAAGGCGTGACGCCAGCCGAGCCAGAGGATCAGCGGCGCCATGATCAGCGGCGCGACCATGCTGCCGGCATAGTTGGACGACAGCAGCAGCGCCGACATCTTTGGCCGGCTGTCCTTCCGAAACACTTCCGCGACGGCGCGAATGCTCGCCGGCGGAAAGCCGCCCTCGGCGATGCCGAAGATAAAGCGGATCGCGATCAGCGAGGTGAGCGACCAGGCAAGACTCGTGAACGCCGTGAACAGCGACCACATCACGATGGTGACGATCACGACATATTTCGACCCGAAGCGGTCGGAAAGCCATCCGCCGGGCACCTGCATCGCGGCGTAGCCGAGGAAGAACGCGCTGATGACGATGCCGAGATCGGCGGCCTGGAGGTTGAAATCCTTGCCGATCTGCGCCAGTGCCAGCGAGATCGCGGCGCGGTCGATATAGGAGATGCAGTAGGCGATGTAGAGCAGGACGAATGCGGTGACGCTGGTCTTCCTCGGCAATTCCGTCATGCTCATCTCCGTCGCGCCGGCGATCCCGGTCTATTCCCAGGTGAGGAAGCCGGGCGCGGCCGACAGCGGGGGCGCTGCGGCGAGCCGTGCGAGGTCAGGCACCGGCCGGCACAATTGCGCATCGTTCGCGAACGCAGCTTCAATGCTCGCGGCGACCGAGAGCACGATGGCATCGCCGCCGCGCGGGCCCACGATCTGGAGGCCGAACGGCAGGCCGGCTTCATCGAGCCCAAGCGGAATGCTGATCGCCGGGTGGCCTGCGAGCGTCACGGCGTAAGCGAGCGCGAGCCAGTGGAAATAGGATTTCGTCGGCACGCCGTCGATCTCGGCGGGATGGGGCTCCGACCATGGTCGCGGACTGAGCGTGATGGTGGGGCTGACCAGCACGTCGCAATTTGCGAAAAAGGTCTGGTAGGCGCGATAGATCCGAGTCTGCGTCGTGGAAGCGCGCGCCTGGTCTTCGAGCGTGTAGCCAAGGCCTTCCTCGACATTGGCGCGCACGTTGGGACCGAGCATCCCGGGACGCTCCTTGTAGTTCTTGCCATGCGTCGCCAGGAACATGCCCGCACGCAGCACGGCAAAAGTATCGTCGGCGCCGGTGCAGTCGGGCGTCGCCTCGCGACTTTCGGCGAACAGCGGTGCAAGCTTGCTCACGCGATGGCGGAACACGCGGCGGATCGCCTGCTCGGTCGGTGCGAAGCCGAAATCTTCGGTGAAAGCGAGACGCAGCTTGGCGAGCTCTGCGGGGCGCGGGTTAGCCCAGCGCTCGGCGCGTGCACGTAGCGGCTCGCCGGGCAGGGTGTAGGCGAGCGGATCGCGGGCATCGTCGCTCGCCATCACCGACAGCATCAGTGCGGCGTCGGCGACGTTGCGGGCCATCGGTCCGTCGGTCGACAGGTTCGACCAGCCGAAGATGCGCTTTTCACTGGGCACGAGACCGTAGGACGGACGCATGCCGACGATGCCGGAGAAGCCGGCCGGATTGCGCAAGGAGCCGCCGGTATCCGAGCCCGAGGCGAGCGGGGCCATGCCGCAGGCGAGTGCGACCGCAGAGCCGCCGGAGGAGCCGGCCGCCGAGCGCGAGGGATCGAAGGGATTGCCGGTCGCGCCGAACACGGGGTTGCGGGTGTTGCCGCCGGCCGCCCATTCCGGCGTGTTGGTCTTGCCGAAGATGATGGCGCCGGCGGCGCGTAAGCGTGCGACCGAGCCCTGGTCGGCGGCGGGCACGTTGTCGCCCAGCAGCGGGCTGCCATAGGTAGAGCGCATCCCGGCGGTGTCCTGGGTGTCCTTGATCAGGACGGGGAGCCCCTGCAGCGCGCCCCGATCGTCTCCGCGCAGGATGGCCGCCTCGGCCGCTTTCGCGGCGGCGCGCGCGCCAGGCTCGTCCAGCGTCACGACGGCGTTGACGGCGGGATTGACGGTGGCGATGCGCGACAGGCAGGCGTCGAGCAGCTCGACAGGCGAGATAGACCGCGCGGCCAGCAGGCGGCGCAGCTCAACGGCGCTGGAATCGCACAGGTCGGACAATGCCAATCCCTTTCAGATTATGAAAACGATTTAGCATATCGGAAAGTAAGCGAGGCGCATCAATATTCGTCTGAGCGGCGTAATTCATGTACAAATGCCGACAAAACTGCCCAATTCGTCGTCAGCCAGGGCGGGTTCGGCCCGACCTTGACGAAAAGATTAGATGGATCGACCAACATTTTTCGGGCCGCCGTGGTAGCCTTGCTGCATGAGCGAGATCACGACGACGCTGGACGGCGCCAATTCCCAGCTCGGCCACTGCCTCAAGGCCGCCCGCCAGGCGCGAGGCCTGACGCTCAAGCAGGTGGCGGAGCGGACCGGCATGGCGCTGTCGACCCTGTCCAAGGTCGAGAACGGCCTGATGTCGCTGACCTACGACAAGCTGCTCCAGCTCACCTCGGGCCTGAAGATGGAGATCGCCGAGCTGTTCAATCCGGCGCCCCCGCGTCCTGCGCAGGGCCGGCCGGTCACGGCGCGCCGGAGCATCAGCCGGGCCGGGCAGGGCCAGGTGATCACGACCGGGTTCTACACCTACACGTATCAATGCACCGACCTGATCGGCAAGCGCATGGTGCCGATCGTGGCCGAGGTCCGGGCGCGCTCGATCGAGGAGTTCGGCCCGCTGCTGCGCCATGCCGGCGAGGAATATTTTCTGGTGACGAGCGGACGCGTGGCCGTGCACACCGAGTTCTACGCGCCGGAAATCCTTGGTGTGGGCGACGGCATCTATCTCGACAGCACCATGGGCCACGCCTACCTCAACGCCGGCGAGGCTCCGTCCGCAACGGGCGTCTGTCTCTGCACCAGCGAAGCGCCCGATCTCTACGACCAGCTTCGCCAGATCGCGGCGCGCGACGCGGTGCCGCTGGGTAACGACCTGCCGCCGGCCTAGTGCGAGCGAAGTGCGTGTCGAAACAAAAAACGCCCGGCTGTGCCGGGCGTTTTGCATTGGATGTTCGGCTTATTCGGCGCCGCCGAACCGGCGAGACCACCAGCCGGCGCGACGCGGCGAGGCCGGAGTTTCGGTTGCCGCTTCCGGCGCGGGCTCAGGCGCCGTTGCGGGCGGGACGGCCGGCTCAGCCGCCTGCGCAACCGGTGTTGCCGGCTCGCTCGCGCTGCTCGACAGGAAGCTCACCTTTTCCCGGACAGTGGAACGGCGACGCGCAGCCTTGTCGTCGGCCGGCTCTTCGTCCGCGGCGGCAGGAGCGGGAGCGGGCTCAGGCTGGGCCGGCGCCTCAATCTGCACCTCGGCGTGCGGCTCGGGCTGGCTGACCTCAGGCTCGGCGGCGGTGTGTTCGGCCTGCGCGATCGAGGGCGCAGCCTCGCCGCCAAAGCTGTCGAAATCGGCCACGGCGTCGGTCGCTTCCGACGGCGCATTGGCTGCGAGCTCGTCGCCGATGGAGCCAGCGAGACCTTCCTCGTTACCACCGCGACGGCGGCGTCCACCGCGACGACCACGCCGGCGGCGGCGATCGCCGTTGCCCTGCTGCTCGCTGCGGGCTGCCTGGTCCTCACCTTCCTCGCCGTCCTGCTCGGACTCGGAATCCTCTTCACCTTCGCTGGCCGCCACGGCCACTTCAGGAGACGTCGGAGCGCCATCCTCGCGCACCTCGCCGTCGCGCGGGCCACCGCGGCCGCGCCGACGCCGGCGGCGCTTGCGGCGCTGGCCGTCCTGGTCGGAAGCCGCTTCGCCGCCAGCCTGCTCCTCGGCGAGGCCTTCGGTTTCTTCGGTCTCGACCTCGGATTCCAGCTCCGGATCGAATTCTTCGTCCTCATAGACTTCTTCGGCTACGGGCGGCGGGCTTGCGGCGGCCTGCGCCGCCAGCAGCGCCTTGGCGGCTTCGAGCGTATGCACCTGCTCGCCGCGGTCGATGAGATAGGCCTGCGGTCCGCTGACGCTCGGGTCGGCGATGACGGCCAGCGTGACCTTGAAGCCGTTCTCGAGGTCGCGCAGATGGCCGCGCTTGTGGTTCAGCACATAGAGCGCGACGTCGGTGCGGGTGCGGACCACGAGATTGTGGGTCGCGCCCTTCATCAGGATCTCTTCAAGGCCGCGCAGCAGCTGGAGCGCAACCGAGGAGACCGAGCGGACATGGCCGGTGCCGCCGCAATGCGGGCAGGGATCGGTCGAGGATTCCAGCACGCTGGCGCGGATGCGCTGGCGCGACATCTCGAGCAGGCCGAAATGCGAGATGCGGCCGACCTGGATGCGGGCGCGATCCTGCCGCAGGCAATCGGACAGCTTGCGCTCGACCGCGCGGTTGTTGCGCTTCTCGTCCATGTCGATGAAGTCGATGACGATCAGGCCGGCGAGGTCGCGCAGACGGAGCTGGCGGGCGACCTCTTCGGCCGCCTCCAGATTGGTCTTGAGCGCGGTGTCCTCGATATGGTGCTCGCGGGTCGATCGTCCGGAGTTGACATCGATCGAGACCAGCGCCTCGGTCTGGTTGATCACGATGTAGCCGCCGGAACGCAACTGCACGGTCGGCGAGAACATCGCATCCAGCTGGCTCTCGACGCCCATGCGCGAGAACAGCGGCTGGCCGTCCCGATACTGCTTCACCGCGCTGACATTGGCGGGCATCAGCATCTTCATGAAGTCGCGCGCTTCGCGGTAGCCGGACTCACCGGCAACCGAGATCTCGTCGATCTCCTTGTTGTAGAGGTCGCGCAGCGAGCGCTTGATCAGCGAGCCTTCCTCATAGACCAGGGTCGGGGCCTGCGACTTCAGCGTCAGGTCGCGCACCGTCTCCCACATCCGGATCAAATATTCGAAGTCGCGCTTGATCTCGGGCTTGGTACGGGCGGCGCCGGCGGTGCGCAGGATGATGCCCATGCCCTCGGGCACGTCGAGATCCTGCACGACTTCCTTCAGGCGGGAACGATCCTGGGCGCTGGTGATCTTGCGACTGATGCCGCCGCCGCGCGCGGTGTTCGGCATCAACACGGCATAGCGGCCGGCGAGCGAGAGATAGGTGGTCAGCGCCGCGCCCTTGTTGCCGCGCTCTTCCTTGACGACCTGCACCAGCATGACCTGGCGGCGCTTGATGACTTCCTGGATCTTGTACTGGCGGCGCGGGCGGAAGGTGCGCTCCGGCACTTCCTCCATCACGTCGTCGCCGCCGACGGATTCGACGTGTTCCTCTTCGGCTTCCTCGCCGTCCTCGTCCTCGTCGTCTTCCTCATCGGCCTCCTGATGACGCGCATCAGTGCTTTCGCCGGCAGCGTAGACGGCGTCGGCCGGTTCGGTGGAGGCGGTCACGGCTTCGGCGAGAGCCTCGGCATGGGCTTCGGAGGCGACAGCCTCCTGCGGTTCGGCAGCGGTCTCGGTCGCGACCACGGGCTCGGCGCCGACGGCCGCGGGCGTCTCGTCGGCATGATCATGGCCGTGATGATCATGCTGGCCGTCATGACCATGGTCATGATCGTGATGATGGTCGTCGTGCGCATGATCGTGATGATCATGGCCTTCGTGGTCATGATCGTGGTGATCATGATCGCCATGTTCGTGGTCTTGATGCTCGTGGCCATCGTGCTCGCCGTGATGCTCCGCATCGACGTGCAGATGCTCGCCCTCGTGCGGCGCGCCCTCGGTGTGCGGAGCCTCGCCCTCGACCGGCTGGGCGGCGGGATCGCTACCTGCGTCGAGGCCTTCGACGATGTCACTACGCACGCGCTCGCCCTGACTGCGGCGGCGGGAGTTGCGGTGGCGCGAGCGGCGGCGGCCGTGGGAGCGGTTCTCGCTCTCTTCCTCGGCCTCGCGATGGGCCTGTTCCTCGGCTTCGATCAGTGCCTGCCGGTCGGCGACCGGGATCTGGTAGTAATCGGGATGGATTTCGCTGAAGGCGAGGAAGCCGTGGCGGTTGCCGCCATATTCGACAAAGGCGGCCTGGAGCGAAGGCTCCACCCGGGTGACCTTGGCGAGGTAGATATTCCCGCGCAGTTGTTTGCGTTGCGCGGTCTCGAAATCAAACTCTTCGACGCGATTGCCGCGGACCACGACGACCCGGGTCTCCTCCGGGTGGGTGGCATCGATCAACATCTTGTTGGGCATGTCTTAACTCTTGGCGGCGGCGGGCGCGATTCACCGTGGGCGCGATCTGCGCTGCCGGGTGACGCGACGGTCGACCTGATTCGGGGGTGAGGGGAAGGCCGAAACGCCGTCTCTCGCGCCTTGCCGAATCGGAAGCTGGAGGACCGAAGCGGCGCGCGGGATTGTCACTCCGCAGCGTCGCGAACGGTCCTTCAGAATTCGTCGGCACAGTCTGGCGCATCAAGCGTCGGCCCGTATGAAACATTGGGCGGCGGGGCCGCCCCTCAATCAGTTGCTGCTGGCCAGGCATGGCGCGAGCGCGCTCGCCTTGGGGATTACGAACCGCTCCCTTGGGATTAAGGGACCGGGTAACGAGTCACGTCGCTGTCAAAACCGTCCCGGAAACGCGGTGGTAACCAGGGACCGTCCGCCACCGGGGCTTGACCCGCTCCACCTCGCTGCCGCGCACCGCGCTGGTCTTTGAGGGGAACGGAAAAACGCTGGAATTCCCAAACCTTGAGAGTTCCGGCGCTGCACCGGGAGGCTGAACGCGACACAACCGGAAATATCGGCCGTCAGCACTCCGTACATACGTGGAATGGACCAACCGTGCAAGGGAGCGTCGCACGGCGGTCACAGTCGGCGAGTTTCGTAAATTTGTCATTAAGCGGCGATTAACCCTGTGGTTCTATTGCGTTAAAAGAGCTGCTCGGAGGCGCGAAATCGGTGGCGAGCCGCACAAATCAAAGGGTTTTGCTGGGATGCGCGGTTCTGTGCGCCGCAGCATTGACATGTGCTGATTCCTGGCGCCTGAGCGCGGCGGAAAGCCAGCCGCAACCCTCTGTTGCGGTAGCGAATTTTCCAACCGCCTCCGCCGCCCGGCTGGCCGGCGATGGCAAGCAGACCCGTTTCATCCTCGACATCGATCAGGCCGTCACCTTCCGCGCCGTCACGCTCGCCGACCCGTACCGGGTGGTGGTCGATGTGCCCCAAGTCAATTTTCAACTGCCTGCGGGCACCGGGGTCGGGGGGCGGGGACTGGTCAAGGCCTTCCGATACGGGCTGGTCATGCCCGGCGGCTCGCGAATCGTGTTCGACCTGACAGGCCCGGCCAAGATCGCCAATTCCTACGTGCTGGAGGCCGCCAATGGCCAGCCGGCCCGGCTCGTGCTCGAGCTGGAGGAGGTCGACCGTGCCGCCTTCGTGCAGTCGCTCGCCCCCGAGAAGCGCCCCGACCTGCGGCCCGCCATCGCCGACGCGCCGCCGGCAACGGTTCCGGCCGCCGCAGCTCCGGAAGCCGGGCAGCAGAAGGTCGATGGGCGCCCGATCGTCGTGATCGATCCCGGCCATGGCGGCATCGACAACGGCACGCAGTCGAGCGGCGAGAGCGAGAAGACCCTGGTGCTGGCCTTTGGCCTGGCGCTGCGCGACCGGCTGGACAAGACCGGCAAATTCCGCGTGGTGATGACACGGGACGACGACACCTTCATTCCGCTCAACGACCGGGTCAAAGTCGCCCGCGCCCTCAAGGCCGCCTTGTTCGTCTCGATCCACGCCGACGCGCTGCCGAAGGCCGAGGGCGATGCGCAGGGCGCGACCATCTACACGCTGTCCGACAAGGCCTCCGACGCCGAGGCGCAGCGACTGGCGGATGCGGAAAACCGGGCGGACGCGATCGCCGGTTTCAACCTCGCGGAGGAACCGACCGATGTCGCCGACATCCTGATCGACCTCACCCAGCGGGAAACTCGTACCTTTTCAAGCCGTTTTGCCCGCCTGTTGATGGGCGAAATGAAGTCGACCGTGCGGATGCACAAGCATCCCCTGAAGTCGGCCGGCTTCCGGGTCCTGAAGGCGCCCGACGTGCCGTCGGTGCTGGTCGAGATCGGCTATGTCTCCAACAAGGGCGACCTCGAGCATCTGGTCTCCGAGGGCTGGCGGTCCAAGGCCGTGGGCTCGATGGCGCAGGCGATAGACGGGTTCCTGACCAAGCGGATGGCCACGGCCGGATCGTCAAATTGACGACCGGGGGATCGTCGAATTGACGACGTCGGGATCGCCAAAAAGGCGACCCGGGGATCGTCGAATTGAGGGGGATTTTCCGTCCCGTTGCAAAAGCCCTAGTTTGGCCACAGCGGGCGCTTTATAAAAATGCCGCAGGGGGTTCCAAAATCGACGAGAATCCCGCTCGGCAAGCGTCTTCAAGTCCGGCACTGATGTCATTGCGTAGGCCGATGAATTCGCGACGTGAGGTTGGCGCCCGGCGCTTCGTTCTGGAATAGATAAAATAGACAATGCGCTTGCTGGTGCGGTTCTTGGGTTTCCTGTTCACCGCAGGAACTGTCGTGTTCCTGGTGGGCGTCGGCGTCGTGGCGGGCCTGATCTGGCATTTCTCCAGGGACTTGCCGGACTATTCTCAGCTTCAGGATTACGAGCCGCCGGTGGTGACCCGCGTGCATGCGGTCGATGGCTCGCTGCTTGGCGAATACGCCAAGGAGCGGCGGCTTTATCTGCCGATCCAGGCGATGCCCAAGCTCGTGATCAATGCCTTCCTCGCCGCGGAGGACAAGAACTTCTACGAGCACGGCGGCATCGACTATAGCGGCATGGCCCGCGCCGGTCTCCTGCTCATCCAGAACTTCGGGTCCAATCGCCGTCCCCAGGGTGCCTCCACGATCACACAGCAGGTCGCGAAGAATTTCCTTCTGACCAACGAGGTTTCGTTCGCCCGCAAGATCAAGGAGGCCTTGCTGGCCATGCGGATCGAGCGCGCTTATTCCAAGGACAAGATCCTTGAGCTCTATTTGAACGAAATCTATCTCGGCCTCGGCGCCTACGGCATCGCGGCGGCTTCGCTGGTTTACTTCGACAAGTCAGTGAATGAACTCACCGTCGCGGAAGCCTCCTATCTCGCCGCGCTGCCGAAGGCGCCCGCGCTGCTGCATCCGGTCAAGAACCGTGATCGCGCCATCGAGCGGCGCAACTATGTGATCGACCGTCTTCTGGAAAACGGCTGGATCAAGCAGGCGGAAGCGGATTCGGCGCGCAAGGAGCCGCTCGTCGTCGCCAACCGCGCCAATAGTGCCCACACCTTCGCCGGAGAATATTTCGCCGAGGAAGTCCGCCGCGATATCCTGGAGCGCTATGGCGAGAAGAAGCTCTACGAGGGCGGCCTGTCGGTCCGCACCACGCTCGATCCCAAGATCCAGGTGATGGCGCGCAAGGCCATGGTCGCCGGTCTCGTGAACTATGACGAGCAGCAGGGCTATCGTGGCGCCATCAGCAAGCTCGACGTATCCGGCGACTGGGGCGTCAAGCTCGCCGATATCAAGTCGCTTTCCGATATTTCACCTTGGCGCATGGCGGTGGTGCTGGAGACCAGCGACCAGTCGGCGCGGATCGGCTTCCAGCCCGGACGTGAACTCGGCGGCGCGGTCAGTAGGCAGCGCACGACCGGCCTCGTCACGCTCGACGGGGTGAAATGGGCGAGGGCTGCCGCGGGACCTGCGAAGGGCAAAGCGCCGACCGCGGTGTCGCAAGTGCTCCAGCCCGGCGACGTGATCTACGCCGACCCTCTCTACAAGGACGGCAACCCTGTGGAGGGCCAATACCGTTTGCGCCAGATCCCGGAAATCTCCGGCGCTATGGTCGCAATGGATCCCTCGACCGGCCGGGTGCTCGCCATGGTCGGCGGCTTCTCGTTCGACCAGAGCCAGTTCAACCGTGCCACGCAAGCCTACCGGCAGCCCGGATCGACCATCAAGCCGATCGTTTATTCGGCCGCGCTCGACAACGGCTATACACCGTCGAGCGTGCTGGTGGATGGACCAATCGAGATCGACCAGGGCCAAGGCGCCGGCGTGTGGCGGCCGGACAATTTCTCGGTGGGCAAGTATCAGGGGCCGACCACGCTGCGCAACGCGCTGCGGCTGTCGCTCAACACCGTGACGGTGCGTCTCGCGCAAGATATCGGCATGCCGCTGATCGGAGAATATGCCAAGCGGTATGGCGTCTATGACGAGCTGCCGAACTATCTCTCTTATGCGCTCGGCACCGGCGAAACCACGGTGATTCGAATGGCCACGGCCTATTCGATGATCGCCAATGGCGGCCGCAAGGTGAAACCTACTCTGATCGACCGTATCCAGGACCGGTACGGTCACACCATCTTCAGGCACGACCAGCGCGAGTGCCGTGGCTGCGATGCGCCGGGCGGCTGGAAGAACCAGACCGAACCGCAGCTGATCGACCGCCGCGAGCAGGTTTTGGACGTCCTGACAGCCTACCAGACCACTTCGATGATGGAAGGCGTGGTGCAGGGCGGTACCGCCATGGCCTTGCGTGAGGTGGGCAAGCCGATCGCCGGCAAAACGGGCACCACGACGGACGCGAAAGATCTCTGGTTCGTCGGCTTTTCGCCTGATCTCGTGGTCGGTCTCTATGTCGGTTACGACAAGCCTCGCAGTTTGGGCCGCAGCGCCCAGGCAGGGCACACGGCGGCTCCGATTGCCAGGGATTTCATGAAGCTGGCGCTCGCGGACAAGCCGGCGACGCCATTTCGGATACCCGCTGGCATCAAACTGGTCCGGGTCGATGCCAAGACCGGCATGCGGGCCGGACCGGGCGATTCCGGCCGAACCATCCTGGAAGCCTTCAAACCGGGCACTGCGCCTTCGGACAACTACTCGGTGATCGGTTTGACCGATGATGACGGACGCACTCAGCAGTTGCCGCCGCCCGAGACCGGTTTCATCATGCGCCCGGGTACCGGCGGGCTGTGGTAGCCCCGATCGGTTGCCGAGCTCAGGGGGGACTAGCTCGATCCGCCCAAAGCCCTAGTTTGGCCACAGCGGACGCTCTATAAAAAGGAAGAATCGAGCGAAAATCCTTTTGGCAGGCAAGTCGAGGCCCCGGCGTCCATGTCAGCCGGCAGGTCCGTGAATTGTTTCGTTGGAGAGCGCCCAATTCGTTGGCGCCCGGATTGAACGGATAGACACATAATGCGCTTGCTGGTGCGGTTCATGGGCTTCCTGTTCGCCGCGGGAACGGTGGTGTTCCTTGTCGGTGTCGGGGCCGTCGCAGGCCTGATCTGGCATTTCTCCAAGGACTTGCCGGATTACTCTCAGCTTCAGGATTACGAGCCGCCGGTGATGACCCGCGTGCACGCGGTCGACGGCTCGCTGCTCGGCGAATACGCCAAGGAGCGGCGGCTGTACCTGCCGATCCAGGCGGTGCCGAAGCTCGTGATCAACGCCTTCCTCGCGGCCGAGGACAAGAATTTCTACGAGCATGGCGGCATCGACTACACCGGCATGGCGCGCGCCGGCGTGCTCTTTATCCAGAACTACGGCTCGAACCGGCGTCCGCAGGGCGCCTCCACGATCACCCAGCAGGTCGCCAAGAACTTCCTGCTGACCAACGAGGTCTCCTTCGCCCGCAAGATCAAGGAAGCCTTGCTGGCGATGCGCATCGAGAAGACCTACTCGAAGGACAAGATCCTCGAGCTGTATCTGAACGAGATCTATCTCGGCCTCGGCGCCTATGGCATCGCGGCCGCTTCGCTGGTGTATTTCGACAAGTCGGTGAACGAGCTGACCGTCGCGGAAGCGTCCTATCTCGCCGCGCTGCCGAAGATGCCCGCGACGCTGCATCCGGTCCGAAACCGCGATCGCGCCATCGAGCGCCGCAATTACGTGGTCGACCGTCTGCTGGAGAACGGCTGGATCAAGCAGGCCGACGCCGACAAGGCCCGCAAGGAGCCGCTCGCCGTCACCAGCCGTTCCAACGGCGCTCACACCTTCGCCGGTGAATATTTCGCCGAGGAAGTCCGCCGCGACATCTTCGAGCGCTACGGCGAGAAGAAGCTTTACGAAGGCGGTCTGTCGGTCCGCACCACGCTCGATCCGAAGATCCAGGTCATGGCGCGCAAGGCCATGGTCTCCGGTCTCGTGAACTATGACGAGCAGCAGGGTTATCGCGGCGCCATGAGCAAGCTCGATATTTCGGGCGATTGGGGCGTGAAGCTCGCCGAGATCAAGTCGCTCTCCGACATCTCGCCCTGGCGCATGGCGGTGGTGCTGGAGACCAGCGACCAGTCCGCGCGCATCGGCTTCCAGCCGAACCGCGAGCTCGGCGGCGCCATCAGCAAGCAGCGCGAGACCGGCATCGTCACGGTCGACGGCGTGCGCTGGGCGAGGGCGGCCCAGGGCAATGCCAAGGGCAAGACCCCGACGTCTGTCGCGCAGGTGTTGCAGCCGGGCGACGTGATCTATGCCGATCCGCTCTACACCAAGGAGGGACAGCCGGTCGAAGGCCAGTACCGCCTGCGCCAGATCCCCGAAGTGTCCGGCGCGATGGTGGCGATGGATCCGTGGACGGGCCGCGTGCTCGCGATGGTCGGCGGCTTCTCGTTCGACCAGAGCCAGTTCAACCGCGCCACGCAGGCCTACCGCCAGCCGGGTTCGTCGTTCAAGCCGATCGTCTATTCGGCCGCGCTCGACAACGGCTATACGCCCTCGACAGTGGTGCTCGACGCCCCCATCGAAATCGACCAGGGCCAGGGCGCCGGCGTGTGGCGGCCCGAAAACTTCTCCTCCGGCAAATTCCAGGGACCCGTCACGCTGCGCAACGCGTTGCGGCAGTCGCTGAACACCGTGACGGTGCGCCTCGCGCAGGACATCGGCATGCCCCTGATCGGCGAATATGCGCGCCGCTTCGGCGTCTACGACGAATTGCCGAACTATCTCTCCTACGCGCTCGGCGCCGGCGAGACCACGGCGATGCGCATGGTCACTGCCTATTCGATGCTCGCCAATGGCGGTCGCCGGGTGAAGCCGACCTTGATCGACCGTATCCAGGACCGTTACGGCCGCACCATCTTCAAGCACGACCAGCGCGAATGCCGCGGCTGCGACGCGCCGGGCGGCTGGAAGAACCAGGTCGAGCCGCAGCTGATCGACCGCCGCGAGCAGGTGCTGGATTCGATGACCGCCTATCAGATCACCGAGCTGATGGAAGGCGTGGTCCAGGCCGGTACCGCCACCGTGGTCAAGGAGGTCGGCAAGCCGATCGCCGGCAAGACCGGCACCACCAACGAGGCCAAGGACGCCTGGTTCGTCGGCTTCTCGCCCGATGTCGCCGTCGCCATCTATATGGGCTACGACAAGCCGCGCGCGCTCGGTAGGGGCAACGCCGCGACCGGCGGCCATCTGGCCGCGCCTATCGCGCGCGACTTCCTCAAGCTCGCGCTCGCCGACAAGCCCGCGGTTCCGTTCAAGGTGCCGGCCGGCATCAAGCTGGTGCGCGTCGTCTCCAAGACCGGCATGCGCGCCGGCCCCGGCGAGACCGGCGGAACCATTTTGGAGGCCTTCAAGCCGGGCACGGCGCCGCCGGACAATTATTCGGTGATCGGCGTTGCCGATGCCGACGGGCGCGGCGTGCCGGCGTCGCAGCAACAGCAGCCGGATTCCGGCTTCTTCATGCGGCCGGGCACCGGTGGTCTGTACTAAGGCTTAGGACAAGACGGACGATCGCGGTTCCGGCGGTTGCGCTTTGCAGCCGCCGCCGCTACATCCCCAACTCACTTGCAAGCGGAACCAATTCCGCGAGACCAGAGCACCACATGCGCGCCGAAATCGAACGGTTGGTAGAAGAGATCAAGCAGTCAGTCGGGCTGCTGAGGAGGCATCTTTGACGTCGAGACATCGACGGCGCGCCTCGCTGAGCTGAACAAGCTCGCAGAAGATCCCAACCTCTGGAACGATCCCCAGAAAGCCCAGAAGCTGATGCAGGAGCGCACCTCGCTTGAGGATTCGCTCTCGGGCATCGGCAAGGTCGAGCAGGAGCTCGAAGACGACATCGGCATGATCGAGCTCGGCGAGGCCGAGGGCGACGCGGGTGTTGTGGCCGAAGCCGAAGCCGCGCTGAAGAACCTCAAGAAGGAAGTCGCGCGGCGCGAGCTCGAGGCGCTGCTGTCGGGCGAGGCCGATCGTTTCGATTCCTATCTCGAAGTCCATGCCGGCGCTGGCGGCACCGAGAGCCAGGACTGGGCGCAGATGCTGCTGCGCATGTATACGCGCTGGGCCGAGACGCACGGCTTCAAGGTCGAATTCCTCGAGGAATCCGAGGGCGAAGAAGCCGGCATCAAGTCCGCGACCATCCAGGTCTCCGGCCACAATGCCTATGGCTGGCTGAAGACGGAGGCGGGCGTGCACCGGCTGGTGCGCATCTCGCCGTTCGATTCCAACGCGCGGCGGCACACCTCGTTTTCGAGCGTGCAGGTATTCCCCGTCATCGACGACAGCATCAAGATCGACATCAAGGAAGCCGACGTCCGCGTCGACACCATGCGCTCGGGCGGCGCCGGCGGCCAGCACGTCAACAAGACCGAATCCGCGGTGCGCCTGACGCATATTCCGACCGGCGTTGCCGTGGTCTGCCAGGCCGGCCGGTCCCAGCACAAGAACCGGGCGCAGGCCTGGGACATGCTGCGCGCGCGGCTTTACGAGATCGAACTGAAGAAGCGCGAGGAGAAGGCCGCCGCCGACCAGGCCGCCAAGACCGATATCGGTTGGGGACACCAGATCCGCTCCTACGTGCTGCAGCCCTACCAGATGGTGAAGGATTTGCGCACGGGCGTGCAGACGTCCGACACATCGGGCGTGCTGAACGGCGAGCTCGACGACTTCATGGCCGCAACCCTGGCGCAGCGCGCCTTCGGCACCACCGGCGCTGACATCGAGGACGTCGACTGATGTCCCGTGTCGCCTTCATCGGGTTGGGGCGGATGGGCCACGGCATGGCCGGCCGCTATCTCGATGCCGGCTTCACGGTGACGCTGTGGAATCGCAGCAAGGCAAAAGCGGACGACCTGATCGCGCGCGGTGCGCATTGGGCGACGTCGCCTGAGGATGCCGCGATCGATGCCGATGCGGTCGTGACCATGGTCGCCGATGACGAAGCCTCGCGCGCGGTCTGGCTCGGGCCCAACGGTGCGGCCAAGACGGCGAAATCAGGCACCATCGCGATCGAATGCTCCACTGTCTCCTATGACCACGCCCGCGAGATGGGCCGTGAGCTCAATGCGCGCGGGCTGATCTATATCGACTGCCCCGTGACGGGATTGCCTGATGCGGCAGCGGCCGGAAAGCTGACGCTGCTCGTCGGCGCTGACGCAGCTGATCTCGAACGTGCACGGCCGTTTCTCGAACCGATCGGCTCGACCATCCGCCATTTCGGCGCGGTCGGCTCCGGCACTGTCTACAAGCTCATCAACAACCTGATGGGGGCGATCCAGATCGCGGGCCTCGCCGAAGGCCTCGCCATCGCCGAGCAGGCCGGGCTCGACATGGACCTGGTGCTGGAATCGATCCAGGCCGGCGTCGCGGCCAGCCCGCAAGTGCAGCGTCACTCCAAGCGCATGGTCGCGCGCGATTTCAGTGGCGCGACCTTTACGGCAGCGCTGCGGCACAAGGATGCCGCCTACGCTGTGAAACTCGCCGAAAGCCTGCTGGCCGACAAGCCGCTGGTCTCGCGTGCTGCGGTCGAGTCCTATGCGCAGGCCAAGGCCGCGATGCCCGACGACGATGAAGGCAAGATGATCGAGCTGGTGTCGCGGCCGAAGAAGCCGACCTAGCTGGACGCATCAACATGGGGCAGCCTCGTTCGGAACGTGGTCTCGGCATTGCTCTCGTCATCGCTGCCGCAATTGCCTGGAGCACGGCGCCGTTCTTCACGCGCCTGTTGCCGTTCGATCCCTGGACCATCCTGTTCTGGCGCGGCCTGTTCGCGGGCAGCCTGATCAGCGTGATTCTCGTCGTGATGCAGGGCCGCGCTGCGCTGTGGCAATTGGTCGTGCCGGGGAGGGGCGGCCTGCTCGTCGCGTCCTTGTCCGCGCTCGGCATGGTCGCGTTCATTCCCGCGCTTCAGATGACCAAGGTCGTCAACGTGGCGGTGCTGATCGCAACCCAGCCCTTCGTTGCGGCTGCGCTGGCGTGGCTGTGGCTCGGCGAAGCCGCGACGTGGCGTACGCTGACCGCGAGCCTGATCGCCTTTGCCGGCGTGGTGATCACAGTCGGCGGCGTTCAGGCCGGCGCCGATCTTGGCGGCGTCGCGCTGAGCTGCCTGATGGTGCTTGCCATCGCCGCCATGACCGTCGTGGTCCGGCGTCACCGCGAGACCTCGATGGTGGCGGCGGCCGCGCTGTCGAACTTCATGGGAAGCCTCGTCAGCCTTCCCTTTGCCCACGACATCGCCCATGTCGGCGGCAATGGCCTTGCGATCCTCGCGATGTTCGGCTGCCTCCAGGTCGCGCTCGGCCTGACCTTCTACATGCTCGGCTCACGCTTGCTGCCTTCGGGACAGGCCTCATTGATCGCGACGCTGGAAACGCCGCTGATGCCGTTCTGGATCTGGGTCGCTTTTCGCGAGCTGCCCGCCGTGCATGCGCTCATTGGCGGGGCGCTGGTGATCGGGGCGGTTGTCGCCGATATTGCCGGTGACGCTCGCTCGCGGCGCCCCTCCTGAGCAACGTTATCGGAAATCGGGTGGCGGGCTTTCTCGCGCCGTCCTAGGCGGCAGGGTCGGCCGCCGAGGTGAAGCACATGTCCCCGAACGACAACAGGATCGATGCGCGAGACTGGTCGCTGCTCGCCGTGCTCTCGGTTCTCTGGGGCGGATCGTTCTTCTTCAACGGCGCGGCGCTGCGGGAATTGCCGCCGCTGACGCTGGTGCTCCTGCGCGTTGCGCTCGGCGCGGCCATGCTGCTGCCGCTGCTCCGTATGCAGGGCATCAGATTTCCCAGGGGGATGGTTGGCTGGAAGCCGTTCGTCGCGATCGGGCTGCTCAACAACGTCATCCCGTTCTCGCTGATCGTGCTCGGCCAGACCTTCATCCCGAGCGGACTGGCCTCGATCCTGAACGCGACCACGCCGCTGTTCACGGTGATGGTGATGGCGGCTGCGGGCGAGGAAGCCCTGCAGTTGCGCCGGGTGGCCGGCGTGGCGCTCGGCCTCGCCGGCGTCATCATCCTGCGGGGATGGGGCATCGAGACGCGGCCGGGGCAGGGGCTCGGTATCCTGCTCTGTCTGGCCGGCGCGTTCAGCTATGGCTTTGCGGCGCTGGCCGCGCGGCGGCTTCTGAAGGACACGCCTCCGCTGGGAACGGCGACGTTTCAGCTGATGGCGTCGACTGTGATGATGGCGATCGTTGCCGGCGCAATGGAGCAGCCATGGCGACTTTCGATGCCGGGCCTGACGACCTGGCTCGCGGTGCTTGGCCTTGCCGCTCTGTCGACGGCGCTCGCGTACATCGTCTTCTTTCAGATCCTGCGGCGCTCGGGCGCGACCAATGTGATGCTGGTGACGCTGCTCATTCCCGTCACCGCCATCCTGCTGGGATGGCTGGTGCTGGGTGAGCCGATCTCCGCGCGCGAGATCGCGGGCGCCATCGTCATCGGCAGTGCGCTGCTCGTGATCGACGGGCGTGTCCTGAGCCTGCTGCGGCGCGTCACGTAAGTTCCAGATTGCCGTTTCATCTCGCGGAAAATCGTGGTGCTTGCCAGCCGCGAGTCTGCTTGCGACACTCTCCGCAAAAGAAGACTACAAAACATAGGGGAGAGAACGATGCCGGGTCGTCGCGGAAACCTTGCTGCCCTCGCCATTCTTGCTGCCGGCGTGCTCGTCACGGCACCGGCCTTGGCGCAGAAGAAATACGATCCCGGCGCCACTGATACCGAAGTCAAGATCGGCAACATCATGCCCTATAGCGGGCCGGCGTCGTCCTATGGCGTGATCGGCAAGACCGAGGCCGCCTATTTCAGGATGATCAACGACCAGGGCGGGATCAACGGCCGCAAGATCAATTTCATCAGCTATGACGACGCCTATTCGCCGCCGAAGGCGATCGAGCAGGCGCGCAAGCTGGTCGAGAGCGACGAGGTGCTGCTGATCTTCCAGCCGCTCGGCACGCCCTCGAACTCGGCGATCATGAAATACATGAACGCCAAGAAGGTGCCGCAGCTGTTCGTCGCGTCCGGCGGCACCAAGTTCGGCGATCCCAAGAGTTTCCCGTGGACCATGGGTTTCCAGCCGAACTACCAGAGCGAGGGGCGGATCTACGCAAAATATATCCGCGATCATTTCCCCAACAGCAAGATCGCCGTGTTCTGGCAGAACGACGACGCCGGCAAGGACCAGTTCAAGGGGCTGAAGGACGGGCTCGGCGACAAGGCGAACATGATCATCGCCGACAAGTCCTATGAGGTCAGCGATCCCTCGATCGACTCGCAGATCGTTGCACTGCACGATTCCGGCGCGGACATCTTCTTCTCGTGGGCTGCGCCAAAGGGATCGGCGCAGGCAATCCGGAAGGTCGGCGAGCTCGGCTGGAAACCAAAGTTCTTCCTCGCCAACACCGCGACCTCGGTCGCCTCGGTGCTCAAGCCCGCCGGGCTCGACTATTCCAAGGACATCATCTCGACCGTCTATCTGAAGGATCCGACCGACCCGACCTGGGACAAGGACCCGGCGGTGGTGAAGTGGCGCGAATTCATGGACAAATATTATCCCGATGGCGACAAGGCCAACAGCAACAACATCTACGGCTATGTGCAGGCCGAGGCGATGGCGCAGGTGTTAAAGCAGTGCAGCGACAACCTCACGCGTGACAACGTGATGAAGCAGGCCGCCAGCCTGAAGGATTTTCACACCGACCTGATGCTGCCCGGGATCATGGTCAACACCTCCGCCGATGACTACTTTCCGATCGAGCAGATGCAGCTGATGCGCTTCAACGGACAGGCCTGGGAGCTGTTCGGCGACGTCATCACCGGCGAGGTCGGCCACGAGCGCAGTCAGTAGATCAGGCGTACCGGGCTTAGCCCGCGCTGAGCCGCACGCCGGCGCGCAAGAATTTCTGCGGATCGACCGCTTCGCCGTCGATGCGGGTTTCGTAATGGAGGTGCGGGCCGGTGGAACGGCCGGTCGACCCGACGAGCCCGATGACCTGCCCGAGCTTGACGATCTCACCGACCTTGACGTTGATCTCGGAGAGATGGCCGTAGCGGGTCGAGAGCCCGTTGCCGTGATCGACTTCGACCATGCGGCCGTAACCACCGGACCAGCCGGCTGAAACGACCCTGCCGTTGGCGGTGACGCGTGCGGGATCGCCGGTCGCGGCACGGAAGTCGAGGCCGGTGTGCATTGCGGGCCGGCCGAGGAAGGGATCGCTGCGCACGCCGAAGCCTGAGGTGAATTCGACCTCGCCGATGACGGGCTTGCGGTAGGGCACCAGCGCCAGCGTGCGATTGAGGCGGTCCATCTCGGCACGGGTGGTGTTGATGCGATTGAGCTGCTTCTCGAACGGCCCGGCATTGGCCGTCAGCTTGACGGGCACGAAAGGACCGCCCATCGCCGAGCGCGGCACGGCGGCTTCGAGGCTGGCGAGATTGAGGCCGAGGTCGCTGACGACGCCGCGCATCCGGCGCATGCGTGAATCCATACCTTCCTCGACGGCGCTGAGCGCCGCCATCTGGCGACGCTCGACCTGGTCAAGCGAGGTCGTGAGCCGGACCAGGACGTTGTCGAAACCCTGGTTCTTGGCGAATTGGCTGGTCGGCGGTGCAGCGACGGTCGGGGCGCGCGACTCAAGCCGCGCTTCGCGATCGGGCGGCGCCACGAAGATCACGGTGTCGCTGATCGGCGACGGCTTCGGCGTCCCCTGCGCAGCGCCCTGGCTCGAATCGCCGCGCTGCGGGGCCACGCGGGGCATTGATCCGGTCACGTCGGGCATGGCTCCGAGCGCCGTGGCCCGGGACTCCAGCGCCGTCTGGCGCTTCATGATCTGGTCGAGCTTCTGGTCGAACTGCTCCTGGTCGAGCAGCTGCCGGCTGGTGGTGCGGTCGACCTTGGCGCGGAGTTCGGCGATGCGGTCCTCGTAGGCGTACTGCATCTCGGCCTGGCGCGCGATCAGCCGGGTCAGGACGTCGTCGCGGAAGGCGAAATAGGTGGCGGTCGCGGCCGACCAGAGTCCGAGCAGCACGACGGTGCCGACCACGATCCAGAACACCACAGGTCCGAGGCGGACCTGCTTGCCGTGGTGCACGATGGTGTAGGCGTCGTCGGCGTCGGGAAGGGGGATCGCGACGGCTGCCGCCGCGGCGGCGGGGCGGCGATGGAAGGCCCGTCCGTGGTCGTGCGCGTGATGTTGGGGGTACTGCGAATATTGGGCAGAACTTTTCGACATCGGCACTCCCGCGCCGGTCGGATGAGTCCGTACGGCCTAATTGCCGCAGCAATCTGGGCCGGTCATGGTTAATTTTCCGGAAACGGAACCGCTCGAACTTAACGGATTGGTTAAAGGCTCCTTGCCGCTTCCAGCACCTCGTCGGCGTGGCCGTCGACGCGGACATTGCGCCAGACCCTAGCCACCTTGCCGTCGGCACCAAGCAGTACCGTGGTGCGAAGAACGCCGAGGAAGCTCTTGCCATACATGGACTTTTGGCCCCAGGCGCCGTACGCCTCCAGCATCTCGTGTTTCTCATCGGAGATGAGCGGCATGCCGAGGCCGTGCTTGTCGCGGAACTTCTCCTGGGCCCTTAACGGATCGGCGGAGATGCCGAGCAGGGCGGTGCCGGCGCCGCTGAAAGCGTCCGCCAGCCGTGTGAAATCGATTGCCTCCTTGGTGCAGCCGGGCGTGTCGGCGCGGGGGTAAAAGAACAGGACGAGCTTCCGACCGGCATAGTCGGCCAGCGAGACCACATCGCCGCCGTCGCGGGGCAGCCGGAAGGCGGGCGCCTTCTGGCCCTCGGTCAGGGCCGGCTTGGCATTCGCGGACGCGGAGGCCGATTTGGAGGAATTTAACTGTTTCGACGCGGCCTTATGTGATCCTGCTTTTGCTACTGTCCTGGTTGATTTGCCCGCCGGCGTCCGCTGTGTTTTCGCGGACTTTGTTTGAGTCGTTGCCCGCTTGGTCGGGGTCTGCTTTTTAGTCGTTGCTATGCCGGAGGGCGTTTTGGACGATTTCTTTCGGGATTTCTTGGACATACGCCTTCCTTTCGTCGCTTTCGGCGGGTCAACCAAAGCGGTATTGCAGCTCTCGTCCGGTGTGCCGGAATCGCGCCCTCGTCTGGGCAAGTCTGGCGACGCCGGGTTATGGTTACAAGGAATTCCACGCACCACCCCACTGCTCGTTGAACGCGCTCCCGGGGCGAAATGACGAACAGCAGGAATATTCGAGGTATGGCGGCAATGCCGGCACAGGGAGCTTCGCTTCCCGTGGACGGCTGCGGTCCCGGCGGCGCTCAATCCTACGATGGGCGCCTGTATCGAGAGGCAATGGCAAGGAATACGTCGCCCGAGGATTACAATCGGGATTTCGATCGGCGCGGCGGTCAACAGCAGCCGCAGGAGTGGGACGACGCCGACTGGGATCCGGATCAGGAAGCAGCGGCGGGCTATCGGGCGCGCCGGCTGTTGTCGCGTTCCAGTTCGGGCTTCCATCGTTTCGGTGACGGATTTGCGTCAATGCGCCGCTGGCTGGCGGCTGATCGCTGGCTGAAGCGGCTGGCCATCGTGGCCGGGGCCCTCGCCGTTATTTTCGTCGGCTGCTTCGGCGCGCTGTGGTGGCGGCTTGGTGCCGGTCCCATCAATCTCGACATCGCGACGCCGTGGCTCGCTGCCGCCATCGAGGACAATATCGGCCACGGCAATACGGTGGAGGTCGGCGGCACCCAGATCGAGCGGGCCGGGCGGATCCGCATCGCCGTGCGCATCCGCGACATCGTCGTCCGCGACCAAGATCACGTCATCGTCGCCACCGCGCCGAAGGCCGAAGTGAAGCTGTCGGGTGCGGGTCTCCTGATGGGGCACCTGCGCGCCGAGAGCCTCAATCTCGTGGACGCGGAGCTGGCGATCCGCATTTCGCCCGACGGCACCGTCACCGTGTCCGCCGGCGACACCGCAAAGCCGCTGGCAACCGGCGTCGCATCCAAGAAGGAAGCGGGCCTGCCGCCGACATTCCCGCGCAACGGTGTCCCGCCGCCGCCATTCGCCACCGGACCTGCAAGTCCGGACGCGTCGCAGGCCGCTCCCCAGGCCGCTGCCCCGAGCGGCATTCTTCAGGGCCTCGACTGGCTCGACAGTCTGAGCATGACCGGCCTCGACGGCCAGAACCTCAACGAGATCGGCCTGAAGAACGGCAATCTGATCGTCGACGATCAGCAGCGCGGCAGCAAATGGAGCTTTGAGAACATCACGCTCAGCCTGCGCCGGCCGAGCCGTGGCGGCGTCGCCCTCAGCCTCGGCGAGGAAGGCGCGCGCCCGTGGTCGCTGCGCGCCACGATCGGCCCTGCCGAGAATGGTGTGCGTTCGGTCGACATCCGCGCCGATAAGCTTTCCACCGCCAACATCCTGCTGGCGCTCCGGGTGAAGGACTTCACCTACACCGCCGATCTGCCGCTGACCGGCGAGCTCAAGGGCGAGCTCGGCCGCGACGGCGTGCCGACCTTCTTCCGCGGCAAGATCGCGGTCGGCGCGGGCAACATCATCGACACCGACACGCCAGATTATCCGATGGCGATCGACTCGGCCGAGATCAACGTCGAGTGGGATTCGAACCGGCGGGTGCTGGTTGCTCCGTTCAAGATTCTCTCGGGCGCGAACCGCCTGACGCTTCTGGCCCATCTCGAGCCGCCCAACGGCACCACCAACGACTGGCAGCTCGGCTTCAGCGGCGGCTCGATCCTGCTGGGCGGCATCGACAACGAGCCCCCGCTGGTCTTCAACCGCATCGCGATCGGCTTCCGCTTCGATACCGACCACAAGCGCATGCTGCTCACGCAAGCCGATATCAGCAATGGCGAGATCGGCGTCGCCGGCACCGGTGCCATCGACTATTCGGGCGAGCCGCGGCTGACGCTGGGCTTTGCGGGAACGCCGATGTCGGCCTCCGCGCTCAAGCGGATGTGGCCGACGCTTGTCGTTCCCGAGTTGCGCGAATGGGTGATCGAGCGGATCGAGCGCGGCACGCTCCAGCGCATCGAGATCGGCGTCAATTCGCCGACGAAGAACCTCCCGCGCAAGGGGCCGCCCATTCCCGACGACGGCCTGTCGGTCAACATCGTCGCGAGTGGCGTCGCGGTCCGCCCCGTGGATGGCATGCCGGTGGTGCACGATGCCGATCTGAAGGCGCGTGTGACCGGGCGCACCGCGACCGTGAATATCGGGCAGGGCATTGCCGATACGCCGGCGGGCCGCAAGGTCACGATCTCCGACTTCGTCTTCGAGGTGCCGGATATGGCGCCCAAACCGTCGCCGTCGCGGACCAGGTTCCGCGTCGATGGCCCGGTGCCTGCTGCCGCCGAAATGCTCGCCAATGATCGCCTGAGCGATCTGTCGTCGACCGTCGTCGATCCCAACACCAGCAAGGGGACGTTCACGGCCAACATCCAGCTCGGCCTGCCGGTCAAGGGCGAGCTGACCAAGGCCGACACCACCTACGCCGTCACCGCCGACCTCAACGGCTTTGCCGCCGACAAGCTGGTGATGAACCAGAAGCTCGAGGCCAACAACCTCAAGATATCAGCGAGCAACCAGGGCTATCAGGTCAAGGGCGACGTCAAGATCAACGGGCAGGCGGCTTCGCTGGACTACCGCAAGCCGGCCGAGGGCGATGCGGACGTCAAATTGCAGACCACGCTGGACGATGCCAGCCGCGCGCGCCTGGGATTCGATCTGAGCCCCGCCGTCAGCGGATCGCTGCCGATCAAGCTGTCGGGCAAGATCGCCGGAGGTCCCGACCAGACGACGAAGCTCGGCGTCGAGGCGGACCTGACCTCGGTCAAGCTCGACAACATCCTGCCCGGTTGGGTCAAGCTTTCGGGCAAATCGGCCAAGGCCAGCTTCAAGGTGGTGCCGACGGCGCAATCAACCCGTCTGGAGGACATCGTCGTCGAAGGCAGCGGCGCCTCGATCAAGGGCTCGCTTGAAGTCGATCCGAACGGCGACCTCATGAACGCGAATTTCCCGATCTACGCTCCGTCCGACGGCGACAAGGCCTCGTTGAAGGTGGAGCGTGGCCAGGACGGGGTCGTGCGCGGCACGATGCGCGGGGACGTGTTCGACGGCCGCGGTTTCCTGAAGTCGGCGATCTCAGGCAATTCCAAGGACGACGCCAAGAACAAGATGAAGAACGTCGATTTCGACATCGACGTGAAGCTCGGTGCCGTCGCGGGCTTCAACGGCGAGGCGATGCGCAGCGTCGATGCCAAGATGTCGCGGCGCAACGGCACCGTCAAAGCCCTCACGCTGAACGGCAAGATCGGCCGCGACACGCCGGTGGCAGCCGATTTGCGCGGCGGCCGCGCCCAGGGCAACCGCGAGGTGATCTACCTCCAGACCAACGATGCCGGCGCGTTGCTGCGCTTCACCGACACCTACACCAAGGCGATCGGCGGCCAGATGGTGGTGGCGATGGAGCCGCCGACGTCGGAGTCGAACACGACGCGCGAGGGCCTCATCAACGTCCGCGACTTCACGGTGAAGGGCGAGGCGCAGCTCGAACGCGTTGCCGCCGGCGCGCCCAACGGCACCGGAAATGGCGTCTCCTTCAGCGCGCTGCGCGCCGAGATCACGCGTCAGAATGGCGCCCTGACGATCCGCGATGGCGTCGTGAAGGGTCCGATGATCGGCGCCACCATCGAGGGCTCGATCGACTATCCCGGCAACCAGGTGTGCATGAGCGGGACCTTCGTGCCGATGTATGGCCTGAACAACATGTTCGGACAGATTCCGGTGCTCGGACTGTTCCTGGGCGGCGGCGACAAGGAAGGCCTGATCGGCGTGACCTACGAGGTCGTCGGCACGCCGGCCGCGCCCGTGATGCGCGTCAATCCGGTCTCGGCCATGGTGCCGGGCGTGTTCCGTAAGATCTTCGAGTTCAACACCGGCAAGCAGAACACGCCGTTCGAGGAATTCCCCTCGCAGTCCAACGACGGCTCGACCGGATCGACCCGTCAGCTGTCGAGCGGCTGCAGCCTCGCGCGGCGGTAGCGGAGAAGCTGCCTTCGTACGGATATTCGCAGACGGTCGTCATGCCCGGGCTTGTCCCGCCTGCGCGGCCGAAGCCGCTTCGGCGCGGCGAAGGCCCGGGCATCCACGTCTTTCGTGCAGAGCGGCTATAAAAACGTGGATGGCCGGGACAAGCCCGGCCATGACGACGTGCAGAGTTAGGTGTACCGGCAGCCTTACGCCGCGCGCACGCCTGCGAGGAATGTGCCGACTTCGCCGGAGAGCTGCTCGGCCTGCTTGGACAGGTTTGAGGCGGCCGCGAGCACCATGCCGGCGGCGTTGCCGGTCTCGTTCGCTGCGGTGCTGACGCCGCCGATATTGGTGGTGACTTCCTTGGTCGCTTCAGCGGTCTGCGAGACGCTGCGGGCGATCTCGGCGGTGGCGGCGCCTTGCTCCTCGATGGCCGCGCCGATCGAGGTGGCGATACGGCTGACTTCCTCGATGGTGGCGGTGATGCCGCCGATCGCGTCCACGGCCTCCTTGGTGGCGCCTTGGATCTGCGCGATCTTGTCGCCGATCTCGCGGGTGGCTTCCGCGGTCTGGCTGGCGAGCGACTTCACCTCGGAGGCGACGACGGCAAAGCCGCGGCCGGCTTCACCGGCGCGCGCGGCCTCGATGGTGGCGTTGAGCGCGAGCAGATTGGTCTGCGCCGCGATGCTGGAGATCAGCTCGGCGACGTGCTCGATCTGCTGCGCGCCGTCCGAGAGCGCGCGCACGATGGTGTCGGTGCGGCGTGCGCTGTCCACCGCGCGCCCGGTCACTTCGGCGGATTGCGCGACCTGGCGGCTGATCTCGGTGATGGAGGAGGAGAGCTCCTCGGCGGCAGCCGCGACCGTCTGGACGCGCTGGCTGGCTTCGGTGGCGGCGGTACCGACCACCGCGGCGCGGCGGTTGGTGCCTTCGGCCGTGGACGACATCGACTTGGCGGTGGTCTCGAGCTCGCCGGAGCCCGAGGCCATCAGGCCGACCAGCTGGCCCACGGACGCATCGAAGCGATCGGCGAGGGCGATCAGGGCGTCACGCTTCTCCTGCTCGCTGCGGCTCTTGGCGGCGACCTGCTCGGACTCCAGCGTGCGCGCCGTCAAAGCGGTCTGCCTGAGCACTTCGAGGGTCTCGGCCATGCGGCCGATCTCGTCACCGCGGCCGGTCTCCTCGACCGGCTTGTCGATGGCACCGTCGGCAATCTCCTGCATGCGGGTCTTCTGGCGGTCGAGCGCACCGAGCACGTCGCGCGCGATCAGCCACGATAACGTCGCCATCAGCAGCATCAGGCCGACACCGACCGCGGCAAGCTCGAGCGTCAGCGCGCGCACATCGGCGTCGATGTCGTCGACATAGAGGCCATAGCTGATCGTCGCGTTCCAGGGGGCGAACTTGCGCGCGAACACGGTCTTGCGCACCGCTTCGGTCTGGCCGGGGCGGGGATAGAGATAGGAGGCTACGCCGCCGCCATTCTGTTCGCCGGCCTTGAGGATCGCGTCGGCAATGAGGACGCCGTTGGCGTCGATCGCGCCGGTGATCTTGCCTTCGAGCTGCTGGTTGGCGCCGTTGACGAGGAGGGACGTGTCGGCGTTGTAGACGACCGGATAGCCCTGGTTGCCGTTGAAGGTCATGCGCCGTCCGCGCATGTGGAACTGGGCCTTGGCCTCGGCCTGCGTCAGCTTGCCGGCGGTGACGTCGTCCTGGACCGACTGGGCGAGATTATAGAGCATGTCGACCGCGGTCTTCATCTGCTGGACCCGGTCCTCCATCATGCGGCTCTTGCTGAGGAAGGCCGATACCGCGATGATGGCCGTGACTGTGAGAGCCGCAAGGCAGACCATGCTGGTAAGCTTGGTGCGGATCTTCAGATGGCTCAGCAGCCTCATCGCAGCCTCTACGAAATGGTTGTTATTGCTCGCATCGGTAGCATGAAGTTCTTACCAATCATGAATATAGGCATGAGGCCGCCGGCTGCGCGCGTGACCGTTCGCAGCCTGATGCGTAACCGTGCAGGCAAAGCGACATGCGTCGGCGCACGTCAGCGCGTATGCAGGAGAAGATCGATCCCGGACCTTGGTGGTCATCGAGCCCGGCGGGAGCGGCAATGAATCGATTCGTTCACCGCCTCATCATGTCCGCGCTGCTCGTCGCGGCCCTCGTCCTGATCTGGAACGTGCTTGGCTCGCGGTAGATGACACCGGCAAAGCTGCCGGTGTCATTCGTGACTTGCGCGTCAATTGCGCGCGTCAGCGTCGCGCGAATGCGCCGCCGGTCGAGGCGCGTTCGTTGCCCAGCGCCGCATCGACGCTGATCGGGCCGCCGCCGGCCGCCGAGAGATAGAGGCAGGCGAAGCAGAACAGGATGGCAAGCGTGCCGTTGTTGAGCAGCGGCAGGAACACCGGCGTCTCGCCCTTGAGCATATGTCCCATGAAGTAGGCGAAGGCCATTTCACCGGAGAGGATGAAAGCGGCGAGGCGGGTGAACAGGCCGAGGATCAACAGCGCGCCAAGCACCAGTTCAAGCGTCCCGGCCGCGCCGTAAAGCGACATCAGTTCGACTTTCGCGAACATCGGCAAAGGCGGAAACTTGAACAGCTTGGCTACGCCGAATTGAAACAGCAGCAGGCCGGTGATGAAGCGGAACAGGCTCAGGAGAACCGGTTCAAAGCGAGTGAGATAGGGAAAGTTCATTGGTTTGTGCCCTCCATCCAATGGGCGACTTGGACCGTATTCAGTTCGGCCTCGCAAGCCACCCGGGGTCAATTCCATGCTGACATTTTTGTCATGTGGACAAAATATCGCAGTTCGTCCCTTAACTCCGGTTGCGCCCAACTGTTTCGCACGCGGTGCCGCGTGTGTCGCCCGTAATTTCCCGGTGACGCGGAGGGATGCAGGTTACGTCGGGGAGATCTACTCCCGCAAGGCGGGGACAATCAGGAATGGAATCATTCCGAGGATCACGCTCGCAAGTGCGAAGACGAGCAGGAGATTGTAGCCGTGCGTGAAGTCGTGGATGAGGCCGCCGCTCCATGAGCCGAACGCCGAGCCCAATCCGCTGCCGATCGAGATGGTGCCGAAGATCGTGCCGACGCGCTTGCCGCGAAAAATCTTCATCGCGGTCGCTGTGATCAGCGGGCCGCGCGAGCCCATCATGCTGCCGAAGCAGACGACGAAGCCGGTGAGCAGGATGATGTTCGGATAATACTGCAAGAGCCAGAGCAGGAAGATGCCGATGATCGAGATCGCGTAGCTGAGCAGCACCGAGGGCCGGCGTCCGATCAGCCCGTCGAGCGCGGATACGCCGAGCATGCCGAACACCAGCACCACGCCCGAAAAACCCCAAGCGGTCGCGGCCTGGAGCGGTGGAAAGCCGGCGTCGATGAGATAGGCCACGATCTGTGCGGCGATCGAATACATGCCGACCGCGGTGAAGAAGAAGGTCGAGAACAGCGCCCAGAAAGCGTGGTGGCGCATCGCGCTCGCAAGCGTCCAGCCGTTGTCGATGAAATCAGGATCGGTCTTCTTGGTGACATGCGGCGAGCCGACCGCGAACATGCGCCAGGGCAGAAGCAGCAGCGGCACGAGCAGGCCGAGCGCGGCGAAGCCGTAGACCTGATAGGCTTCACGCCAGCCGAGATGATCGATCAAGAGCTGCGAGGTCGGGAGCAGCGCCAGCACGCCGCCCCCCATTGCCGAATAGACCACCGCCATCGCGGTCGGCAGCCGTGGCCCGAACCAGCGGCCGAGCAGGATCGAGTTCGGCACAATGCCGATGAAGGCGACGCCAATGCCGACGCAGAGGCCGATCGAGAGCTGAAATTGCCAGAGCGCCTGCGCGTGCGCCGCGATCAGGAAGGCCGAGCCGAGCAGGAAAAGCCCGACTGCGTAGACGATGCGCGGTCCGGAATGGTCGAACAGACGCCCGACCAGTGGCGCGGTCAGCCCGCTGATCAACCAGGTCAGTGAGTAGATCGAGACGACCTGCGCGCGGTCCCAGCCAAAGTTTTCGGAGATCGGCTTGAGGAAGACAGTGAAGCTCTCGCTGAGGCCGCGGCCGAGGACGGCGAGCGTGAAGCACAGTGCGAGCACGACGAGTGCGGTGCGCACCGCATCTCGCTGCGTGCGTCCGGCTTGTTCCCGCGAAGCTTCCCTGGGCGTGTTCTGATCCATTGCCGGTCAGGGAGCGCGCTTCGGCGCGCCCTGACAAGCATCAAAAGCTCATACGCCTATGCAGGCCGGATGAGGACGTGCTTCTTCTTGCCGAAGGACAGCTTGATCACGCCCTCGGGTGTCAGATTGGCCGCCGACAGCGTCATCTTCTCGTCGCTTACGGACTCGTCGTTGACGCGCAGACCGCCGCCCTTGATCTGGCGCCGTGCCTCGCCATTGGAGGCAACCAAGCCTGCCTTGACGAAGGCGTTGAGCACGCCGAGGCCGGCGTCCAGCTCGCCGCGCGGAATTTCCACCGTCGGCAGGCTTTCGGCCAGCGCGCCTTCCTCGAAGGTGCGGCGCGCGGTTTCAGCGGCTTGGTTTGCCGCGTCGCGTCCGTGCAAGAGCGCGGTCGCCTCGGTTGCAAGCACCTTCTTGGCCTCGTTGATCTCCGAGCCGCCGAGCGCCTCGAGCTTCCTGATCTCGCCCATCGGCAGCGTCGTGAACAGTTTCAGGAATTTGCCGACGTCGGCGTCCTCGGTGTTGCGCCAATATTGCCAGAAGTCATAGGGCGAGAACTGGTCGGCGTTGAGCCAGACCGCGCCCTGCGCGGTCTTGCCCATCTTGGCGCCGGACGCCGTGGTCAGCAGCGGCGTCGTCAGCGCGAACAGCTGGTGGGTGCCCATGCGGCGGCCGAGATCGACGCCCATGATGATGTTGCCCCACTGGTCCGAGCCGCCCATCTGCAATTTGCAACCGGTGCGCTTGGCGAGCTCGACGAAGTCGTAGGCCTGGCAGACCATGTAGTTGAACTCGATGAAGCTCATCTCCTGCTCGCGCTCGAGGCGCAGCCGCACGGAGTCCATGGTCAGCATGCGGTTGACCGAGAAATGCCGGCCGACGTCGCGCAGCATCTCGATCCAGTTGAGCTTGGTCAGCCACTCCGCATTGTCGAGCATCACGGCGTCGCTGTCGCCGTCGCCGTAGCGCAGCACTTTTGCGAACACGCCGCGGATCGATTCCTTGTTGGCTTCGATCTCGGCGACGGTGCGCATCGCGCGGGTCTCGTCCTTGCCGGAGGGATCGCCGACCATGGTGGTGCCGCCGCCCATCAGCGTGATCGGCTTGTTGCCGGACTGCTGGAGCCAGTGCAGCATCATCATGGTCAGGTAGTTGCCGATGTGTAGCGAGCGGGCGGTACAATCGTAACCGACATAGGTGGTCGCTTCGCCCTTGGCGGCGAGCGCGTCCAGCCCCTCGAAATCGGAGCATTGGTGGATGAATCCACGTTCCTGCAGGGTGTTGAGGAAATCCGATTTAAATGCAGTCATCTGTCGGCGTGCCTGACAATTCTTGGTTTACTGTTTCGGGTGCAATTTAAGGGTCTTCCGTGGGAACTCGATTGCCACCCGCCACTTTGCCTGTGGCATTATAAGATGTGTCCCTCTGGCACAAGATCGGCATGCCGGAGGGGGTCTCTTGAGGACGCTGATCCATGATGTTGACGGCACTCGGTTTGATGAGCGGCACCTCGCTGGACGGGGTGGATGTCGCGCTGATCGAAACCGACGGAAAGCAAGTGAAGGCGTTCGGGCCATCCGGCTACCGGGCCTACAGTCCGGCGGAGCGCAATCTGCTGCGCCAGGCGCTGAGCGAGGCCGTGCACCTGCCGCGACGCGACGCCCGCCCGGGCGTTCTGGCCGAGGCCGAGCGCGCGGTGACGCTGGCCCATGCCGAGGCTGTGGCGTCCTTCATCGCCCAGAACCGGATGAAGCCGGAGGACATCGACATCGTCGGCTTCCATGGCCAGACGGTGCTGCATCGCCCCGAGAAGCGGCTGACGGTCCAGATCGGCGATGCACCGGCGCTGGCCAGGGCGATCCATATCCCGGTGATGCACGACTTCCGCGCCGCCGACGTCGAGGCCGGCGGGCAGGGCGCGCCGTTCGTGCCGGTTTACCACCGCGCGCTCGTCCATTCGCTGGCGCGCGAAGGGCCGATCGTCGTGGTCAATATCGGCGGCGTCTCCAACGTCACCTATATCGACGGCAACGACACGCTGATTGCCTGCGACACCGGGCCGGGCAACGCGCTGCTTGACGATTTCATGTACCGCACCATGAACCAGGCCTTCGATGCGGAAGGAAAGTTCGCCGCGCTCGGCAAGGCGGACGAGGCCTGGATCGCGCGGGCACTGGACCTGCCGTTCTTCGCAGCTCCGCCGCCGAAATCGCTCGACCGCAACGACTTTGCCGCGCTGAAGCTCGGCGACGTCCCGCCGGCCGACGGCGCCGCGACGCTGACCGCCTTCACCGCGGCGGCGATCGCCCGGATCATCTCGCTCCTGCCGCGCCGGCCGCGGAGCTGGATCGTCTGCGGCGGCGGCGCCCGCAACCTCACCATGCTGCGCATGCTGCGGGAGCGGGTAGGGTCGGCCACCGTCGAGGCCGCCGAGACGCTCGGCTGGGCCTCCGACGCCATCGAGGCGCAGGCCTTTGGCTTCCTGGCCGCCCGCGGCCTCAAGGGGCTGCCGCTGTCCTACCCGGCCACCACCGGCGTGCCGATGCCGATGACGGGCGGAGTGATGGCGCGGCCCTGAGGTCCAGGCCTTACGATCAATGTCGGTTGATGCAAATGCATTGATCTTGACGAGTGCATGCAATTGCATCTATGTTGGATGCAGTTGCATCCAACCGCCGGGATCATTGCCATGACCGCGTCACTGAAACTCATCAGCCACAAGCTTTGCCCGTATGTGCAGCGCGCCGTGATCGCGCTCAACGAGAAGGGCGTGCCGTTCGAACGGATCGACATCGATCTCGCCAACAAGCCCGACTGGTTTCTGAAACTCTCGCCGCTCGGCAAGGTGCCGGTCCTGGTGGTGACGACGGAGAAGGGCGAGGTCGCGCTGTTCGAGAGCAACGTGATCTGCGAATACATCGAGGAGACGCAGGCAGGCCTCAAGCTGCATCCGGCGGATGCGTTGAAGCGCGCCGAGCATCGCGCCTGGATGGAGTTCGGCTCGGCGATCCTGGGTGACCTCTGGGGTCTGGAGACCACGACCGATCCGGCGACGTTCGAAAGCAAGCGCCAGGCGGTTGCGGCGAAATTCGCGCGCGTGGAAGCCGCGCTCGGCGCAGGGCCTTATTTCGCGGGCGAGGCGTTCAGCCTCGTGGATGCAGTGTTCGCACCCGTCTTCCGCTATTTCGATCTGTTCGACGAACTGACAGAGCACGGCATCTTCAGCGATCTGCCGAAGGTCCGCGCGTGGCGAGCCGAGCTTGCGAAACGTCCGAGCGTGCGCACCGCAGTCGGCGCGGACTATCCGCAATTGCTGCGTGCCTTCCTGGTGCGCCACGACGCGCATCTGCTGAAGCTTGCGGCCTGAGCGCGCGCCAATGTCGCAATCCATGGCCTGGCTGATGCTGGTGATCGCCGGTGCGCTCGATGTCGGCTGGGCGATCTCGATGAAATATGCGGAAGGCTACACGCGGGCAGGCTGGAGCATCACCTCGCTCGTGCTGCTCGCCGCCTTCGTCTTTCTGCTCGGACGCGCTTTGCAGGTGCTGGAGGTCGGCGTCGCCTATTCGGCGTGGACCGGCATCGGCGCGGCCGGCACCTTCCTGCTGGGCGTCGTGCTGTTCGGCGAGACCTTGAGCGCGATGAAGCTCGCCGGCATCGCGCTCGTGCTGATGGGGATCGCCGCGCTCAAGCTGGCCTAGATCTCCGCGGCCATCTTCGCGAGCGTTGCGACGGTATTCATGTTGCGCGCGGTGCCGGTCTTGGCGGCGGGGATGACGAGCTTCGACGTCCCCATGCCGTCGCCATAGTGCACGTAAATCTCGCGGCGGCCGAGGCGGAGCTCTTCGTTGTTCTGGCCGCGGATGCTGGTAAGCGCGTCTTCAGGTGGCGCCCTCTCGAGGAAGATCGCGACGGTGCGATTCGGCGCAGCCTTTGGAAAAGGATTGTCGGCCGAGACTTGCGCCATCTCGGCGGCGCTACGCACGAGCACCCCGACCGGCGCGCCGGCGTAGGCGCGCAGGCGCTTTTCGAGGGCGGTCTTGATTGCAGCTTCCGACTTGCGGCTCGTGAAGACGACGTTGCCGCTCGCAATATAGGTGCGCACGGCGGCAAGGCCGAGCTCCTCGCACATGGCCTTGAGCACGCTCATCGGCAGCTTGCCGGTGCCGCCGACATTGACGGCACGCAGCAAGGCGACGAAGGAGCCCATTTGAGGCCTTAGCGCACGTTGGCGAGGCGCATGTCGAGATAGGCCGTGATGGTTTCCATCAGCGGCTCGAGCTTGGCGTCGAAGAAGTGGTTGGCGCCGGGGATGACCTGCTGGTCGATCACGATGCCCTTCTGCGTCTTCAGCTTCTCGACCAGCGTGTTGACGTCCTTGGGCGGAACCACCGCATCCTTCTCGCCATGCACGATCAGGCCCGACGAGGGGCATGGTGCGAGGAACGAGAAGTCGTAGAGATTGGCCGGCGGCGCGATCGAGATGAAACCCTCGACCTCGGGACGGCGCATCAACAGCTGCATGCCGATCCAGGCGCCGAAGGAGAAGCCGGCGACCCAGCAGGCGCGCGCTTCGGGATTGATGGTCTGCGCCCAGTCGAGAGCTGCGGCCGCATCCGACAATTCGCCGGTGCCGTGGTCGAACGAGCCCTGGCTGCGGCCGACGCCGCGGAAGTTGAAGCGCAGCACCGAGAAGCCGCGATGCGCGAAGGCGTAGTAGCACTGGTACACGATCTGATGGTTCATCGTGCCGTGGAACTGCGGATGCGGATGCAGGATCATCGCGATCGGCGCGTTCTTCTGCTTGGCCGGGTGATAGCGGCCTTCGAGACGGCCAGCAGGGCCGGTGAAAATGACTTCGGGCATGATGATCTCTTGATTGATCCCTTGAAGACGGCCTTCAGCAATCAACCGATTGTGCAGACTTCATCGGCAGCTCGGCCGATCAAACCGCGAATGGAAGGGTGGAGCGGCGCCCTCGGATGACGCGCGAGCGGCGCGCGGTGAACTGACGCGCGCGTTCTAACATGAGGCGAGGGTCAAAAAGCAAGCATCTTGAACATCCCGCAATGCGCTCAAGATGTTAGCGCGTCATGGCGGCGTCATTGAGCGGTCGGGATTCGGAATCGAGTTGCCAAGCGCTCCATGGGGGCCCATGTCGGGCTCGGGGACGGGCACACCAGCCCGATCCATGGAGTAATATAATACCTCATGCCGAGTCGTGCTTATCTCGACTGGAATGCGACCACGCCGCTGCGTGCTGAAGCGCGGACCGCGATGCTTGCAGCCTGGGAGCTGATCGGCAATCCGTCCTCGGTTCATGCCGAGGGGCGCGAGGCGCGCCGGCTGGTCGAGGAGGCCCGTGCCACGCTCGCGGCGGCCGTCGGTGCATTGCCGAGGAACGTCGTCTTTACATCCGCAGGGACCGAGGCCAACGCGCTCGCGCTGTCGCCCGGTCTGCGGGCGCCGTCCGGCGGCCCTGTCGAGCGCCTGTTGGTCTCGGCCGTCGAGCATGCCTCGGTGCTGTCGGGCGGCCGGTTCCCTCCGGACAAGGTCAGCCAGATCCCGGTTACACGCGCCGGCGTCATCGACCTCGAGCGCCTGGAGGCGTTGCTCGGTGACGGCCCGCCGGCGCTGGTCTCCATCATGGCTGCGAACAACGAAACAGGCGCAATTCAGCCGATTGCAGAGGCCGCAGGGATCGTCCATGGGGCGGGGGGGCTCCTGCACGTCGATGCGATCCAGGCGCTGGGGAAAATCCCGTTCGATATCAAGGCTGTGGACGCAGACCTTGCGACCTTTTCCGCGCACAAGATCGGCGGCCCCAAGGGCGTCGGCGCGCTGGTCCTGGCCGAGGGGATCGCTGGACTGGAACCCGTGCTGCGGGGCGGCGGACAGGAGCTGAGCCGGCGCGCGGGAACCGAGAATGTCGCGGGAATCGCTGGCTTTGGGGCAGCGGTGAAGGCTGCCCTTCAGGCTCTGCCGGAGGATGCGGAGCGGATGGCAACCCTCAGAGATTCCTTGGAAAATGGTATCCGCGGGATCGCCGGGGCGATGGTCTTCTCGGATGACATCAAGCGGTTGCCAAATACCATCCTTTTCACTGCCCCCGGCCTCAAGGCCGAAACCGCCGTGATCGGCTTCGATCTCGAAGGCGTGGCGGTATCCTCAGGCTCGGCCTGTTCATCGGGCAAAGTGCAGCCGTCTCACGTGCTGTCGGCAATGGGGTATGATGCCACCGTTGCCCAGGGAGCGGTGCGTCTCAGTCTGGGCTGGTCCACGAAGCCAGATGACATCAACACGACGTTAGAGGCTTGGCGAAAGCTTGGTAATACCCTACTTAGAGCCTAAGCGACGAAACACGGCTTGAATGGTTCTAAGCACGTGCTTTCTGCCGAAAAACATCGTAATACTCGTCCAAGTTTGATCCACCGCGGTCCTTGAAACCGCGAGCGGAGGATAGAATGCCAGCCGTGCAAGAGACGGTCGAGCGCGTGAAGCGCATCGACGTCGATCAGTATCGTTATGGGTTTGAGACCCTGATCGAGTCCGACAAGGCCCCCAAGGGACTGTCGGAAGAGACCGTCAAGTTCATCTCCGAGAAGAAGAACGAACCCGCCTGGATGCTCCAGTGGCG